>NZ_JBFRSX010000086.1:0-13811 GCF_041473835.1 Vibrio sp. 10N.222.55.A1
CTTAAGGTTCTGTCTATGTATCACAACTAGTTTCATCACAAGCTCCTAATTAATGGGAAATCCCTCAAAATACTCTGACGGTTAAATATAGTGACAAGACTATGTTAAAGAATTATTCCGCTAGCTCGCTTCGTTTGTTCCTTGCTATACTCGTGTGAGTTTGTATTCAAAAAAGTAGGAAGAAATATGATTATCGTAACTGGTGGTGCAGGCATGATTGGCAGCAATATTGTTAAGGCGCTCAATGAAGCAGGCCACAACGATATTCTAGTTGTCGACAACTTAAAAGATGGCAAAAAATTTAAGAACCTGGTTGACCTAGATATCACCGATTACATGGATCGTGATGACTTTCTAACTCAAGTGATGGCTGGTGATGATTTCGGTCACATTGAGGCTGTTTTCCATGAAGGTGCATGCTCTGCAACCACCGAGTGGGATGGCAAATACATGATGCTCAACAACTATGAATATTCTAAAGAGTTACTACATTACTGTATCGAGCGTGAGATCCCCTTCTTGTATGCTTCTTCTGCTGCCACTTATGGTGAAACCGATACTTTTATCGAAGAGCCGCAGTACGAAGGCGCGCTAAACGTATACGGTTATTCAAAACAGCAATTTGATAACTATGTGCGTCGCTTAACTGCAGATGCAGCCGCGCACAACGAAACGCTTTCTCAAATCACTGGTTTTCGATACTTCAATGTCTACGGCCCACGTGAACAGCACAAAGGCAGCATGGCTTCTGTCGCTTTCCACCTAAACAATCAAATGAACGCAGGTGAAAACCCGAAATTATTCGCAGGAAGCGAAACCTTCAAGCGTGATTTTGTGTATGTGGGTGATGTCGCAGCGGTAAAGCTGTGGTTCTTAGAAAACGGTGTTTCAGGTATTTTCAACCTAGGCACCGGCAATGCTGAGTCGTTTGAAGAAGTCGCAAAAGCAGTAATCACACACCATGGTAAAGGCGAGATTGAAACGATTCCTTTCCCCGAGCATTTGAAAGGTGCTTACCAAGAGTTCACCCAAGCTGACTTGACCAAGCTTCGTAATGCAGGTTGCGATATTCAATTTAAATCGGTTGCTGAAGGCGTCAGCGAGTACATGCAGTCAGTTAATCGCTAGATTACACTCTCCCGAAAACAAGCTAACGGTATACTGTTAGCTTGTTCAATCTATATCGCCAGTTAAAGGTTTACAGTGACAACTCAACGCGACGACTACGATCCTAAAGCATACAACCCTAAATTCACCAGTGCGTTTTTATCACCAAAACACTGGGGAACTTGGCTCGGGCTATGCCTATGCCTGCCCATTTCTTTGCTGCCAAACTCGATTCGAGTAGCCATAGCAAAATTCGTGGCGACAAAAATGACGAAGAAGCAACGTGGATCAGTACAAAAGGCACGTATAAACCTCGCGCTTTGTTTTCCAGAAAAGTCTGTTCAAGAGCGTGAAACTATTCTAACCAATTGCCTAACAACTGCTGGTGCCTTTTTACTTGGTTTTCCTGCCATATCATTACGCAGTAAACGTTGGCTTGAAAAACACTCAGAAATCATTGGATTAGAACACTTACAGCAGCTGCAAAAAGACAATCAAAGTGCTATTTTGCTCGTACCTCACTCTTGGTGCATCGACATTCCGGCTATCCTTTTAGCTTCAAGAGGCTTACCCGTTTCTGCGATGGCAAATAGCCAGAAAAACCCTCTGACCGATTGGCTCATGCACAAGCAAAGAGTTCAGTATGGCGGGCGAGTTTATGATCGCAGTGGCGGTATTAAACCTTTTATCAAATCAGTCAAAGATGGCTACTTGGGATATTACCTGCCAGATCAAGACCATGGCCCAGAGCAAAGTGTATTCTCAGACTTCTTTGCGACTGAAAAAGCAACCTTACCTGGACTTGGAAAACTAGCAAAAGTAAGCCGAGCGAAGATCGTTCCAACCTTTGCCAACTATAATATTGAGACGGGTAAATACGAAATTGAAATCAAAGCACCCATTGAGCTATCCGGCGATGAACATCAAGACGCTAGGGCAATGAATGAAGTCGTTGAAGGTTTTGTTAACCCTAGACCTGAACAGTACATGTGGATTTTAAAGTTGTTAAAAACACGCAGGAATGGACAAGATCCATATGTGGGTTATTAACCTACACGTAGACATATCGATTCTATTGATTAGTTAGAAGTTCTAACTAATCATTCACCATTGTCCGTTAGTAGCTTGTGATAAAAACCATCAACAGTGTAATCTTCAAGCTTAATCAAAACTGATTCGTCAAACTCGCTAGAAATAAAGCCTTCAATATTACCAGTAAGTTCATTTAGACAGTCAAATATAAGAAAGTTATCTTTTGAGTATAAAGGGTGATTATAAAGACTCGTATTATTCGTTATAACTTTCTTTCTGGCGTACAACGCCTCTTTAACCCTCATTGTATCAGACGTCTGTCCATCAAGAACCATTTCCAATACACATTTGGTATTGAGCATCACGGTTAGGTATTCAACATAGGAATAAGACGGTTTCTTGTCAAAAACAATAAAATTGCACTTAAAACCATCTAATGCATCTTTTATTTTCTGAACCTTTTCTTTCCTTCCTTTATCCATGCCGACAAAAGAAACATCGAAATCAGATGTTCTTTCTATCTCACCGATGATTTTTAGTTGAGGCATAGGTAGGTAAATATGCTTAAAGTCATACTTTGCTGCATCACCTTCATCAAAAGTATATGTTTCAAAACCTTTTAGGTGATGGTTCAGGCTTCCATCTGTGACATTTCTAAAAACAATCACCTTCCTCCCGTCAATCTTTGATATCGACTTTATATCTCTCAGAGAATCGGTGGTGAATATTACATCGAAGCCATTTAGTGCCTTTATTTTTCGTCTTATGATCGCTCCATAAGCCTCATGATAATGTTTTTTACTATAGAAAAATAAAAAGGAAACTAATTTAACTAGCCACTTACTTAGGAAAATATGATGCTTTTCATAATCAGACGATAGGACGTCAATTTCTAGTTTTTCATACTGTTGCTTATAGCCTACAAAAACCAGTTTCGGTTTCAATTTATCGTTCATAAGGCAACCTTTTAAAAGACTCGACAATACTTCCTAATGCACTATTGGCTTTACTACCTTCAACTACCTTCTCGTAATAACTAACATACGCTGCAGCCATGACATTGGCATTGAATTGATCTCTCGCGTATTCATTACAACGAGCTGAATCATAGGTGTCAGAATTTAAGATCCCTTCTACGAGCTCTTGTTCACAGCTCGATAAAAGACCTACCTCACTAGAAACTAACTCCGGCAGTGAGCCATAGGGTGTACCAAACACTGGACAACCAAAATACAAACTTTCTGTAATCGCTAAGCCAAACGGTTCATGCCAAGTCACGGGGAATATCAGACCTTTTGACTGAGTCATGATCTGAGATTTCGTTGTATCGTCCACCATCCCTAAAAAACGAACATGACGATCTAGCGTTAACCTAAAACCCATTTTTAGGTTCAATCGATGGCCGCCCAAGACATCAAGCTGCTGGCCAGCTTTCTTGGTAATATCAATGGCACCTTGAACATTTTTAACTCGCCACGCCGCTTTCCCAAGAAAATGGAAACGTTCACGTTTTAAGTTAAAGTTAGGCTTTTGGTAGTTGTCCCAATTCAAGCCATTGTAAACATAAGCTTGTGCACCATGATTTTTTGCATGCTGAGAAGAAACAAAGACGGTATTAGGGTCAATAGGACCGTCTGAATTACCATGCTGCGTTAAAATGTATGGATAAGAGATAGGCTCAAGATCAGAGTGGAAATGCACAACATCAATATCATTTGGAAGCTGACTTTGCAGTGGTACATTCGGTTGATATTCTATGACTCTCGCCCAAGCACACTTTGTTCCTTTGCCAGCAAGCAGCGTCACTCGGTGCCCGGCAAGATGCAAAGCATAAACTAAGTCCCAAATGACTCGTTCGGTTCCACCATAATTCACCACAGGTAACGTGGCTCTTGTATACATTAAAATATTCATAATAACTTAATTTTTAAAAGCTTTTACTTTAGCGACAACAGCTTGATGAACACACTCTGGAACAAATTGCTCTATTTCTCCACCATGAATAGCGACTTCACGAACCAATGTTGATGATAAAAAAGCAAACTCTTCTGAAGGTGTCAAAAACAGGCTCTCTAGTTCTGGTTTTAATCGACGATACATTGTCGTCAAACCAAATTCATACTCAAAGTCCATTGTTGTTCTTAAGCCACGCACCAAAATTGAGGCATTTTGCTCGGTCGCAAAATCAACCAGCAAGCCGCTAAAACCCTCGACGGAGACATTAGGTAATTCATGGCAAGTTTCTCGCAATAAGGCCACCCGCTCATCTAAGCTAAATAAGGTGGCTTTACTTGGGCTCTCTGCGACACCAATGACAAGCTTTTCAAACATACATGCGGCACGTTTAATTAAGTCATAGTGGCCGTTAGTCACTGGATCAAAAGTACCTGGGTATATTGCTATTTTCATGACATTCCTTTATTCACTGGATGTTTTCTTGTTTTTCAATCGGCCTAATACACGGTCTAGCTGCTCAATCACCGATTCTGTAGAAATAAGAGCCATAAGATCTTTTCCTTTTACTCGGGTTCCCCATGGAAGCTCGTCAACCGCTTTACCGTGTTGCTCTTCAGCAACCTGTTCATACACAGAAACCACACTGTCTAAACTATGATAAGGCCCTGTTCGTATTGGGTTACTGTGTGCATACAAACCAATCACGGGGACACATTGAGTCGTCGCAATGTGTGCAGGCCCTGAATCAGGAGCGATCACAACACTGGATTTACCAATCACTGCGGTAAGCTGCTTTAACGAGGTTGAGCCTACTAAGTTAATACAAGGTGATGTCATGTACTGGGATATATTGTCGGTTAAATTGCGCTCTCTATCCGTTGGAGCACCACAAAAAACCACCTTAAAGCCTAACTGATAGGCATAATCGGCGACAGCGGCATAGCGCTCAACTAACCAGTTTCTCTCATCTTTACTCGCGGCAGGGCTAATAACAATATACGGCTCATGCGCAAGCTCCATCGATAGTCTTTGATCTTCATCAGACAAAGCAAGATCCCATGTCGGCACCTGTTTGGGACATCCCAAAAAGTAAGCAAATTCAGAGAAATTATCTAACACATGAAATGCGTCCGTTTTTGGCAGCTTGCGATTAGTAAAGAGCCACTGCCCCTCTTTGGCACGTGTCCAACTAAAACCAAGTTTTACTTTTGCATTTATTCCTAACGTTAACAGACTGGCTCTTAGTGCAACTTGCATATGCAGCAAATAATCAAACCGAGTTGAACGCAGAGTTCCCCATACTTCTTTCATTCCTTTTAAGCCGCGTTTTTTATCAAACACAACAACTTGAATTCCAGATATATCACCAAGCAATTGAGCTTCGACTTTTCCCATCACCCACGTGATCTGACATTCTGGATAAGTAGATTGAATCAGTTGCACCACAGAAAGGGCATGACAAACGTCACCAATAGCAGATAAACGCAGAATACAAATAGATTTTGGAGCAGAAAGAGCGTTATTCATTGATCGGTTCCAATGGCATCATTTCTAGGACAGCAGAAACAACGTTATCTGGCTTGATATCTTGAAGGCATGGCGAATAGACATCATCGCTAATTTGACATCTGTTTTTATAACAAGGGACGCAGTTACGTTCAGATTGCACAAGTCTAATATTGGCGACTCTTTGGGAGCTAACACCATTGCTGTATAAATTGTTCGTTACAACAATTGGCTCTTCATATGGCCAAGGTGACCACATGCTTGCTGGCGCCACACTAATAATAGATACAATTGGGATAGAGTAACCTGACGCGAGGTGACCCGGACCACTATCAGGTCCAACAAAACCATCACTGTGTTTAATTAATACAGAGGTTTGAGCCAATGTTAATTCCCCCAAAACACTGACCAACTGATTCGACTCAGGAACTTGGCTAATGATTTGTTCCACAATGGTCTCGTCTCGTTCTAATTTAGCGCCAGATAAGACAATATTATAACCTGCAGATATCAGACGATTGATGACTTCAACCCAATACGAGACTGGCCACTGCTTAATTTCGTTGGAGGATGGCGCATGCACAACAATGTAGTTTGAGGGCAATTTCTGTTGAACCGCTGAAGGTAATAACTCTTCGGGAGATACAAGCCGTGCAATACAATTAACATCTATGGTATCCAGCATACGAGCAACGCGACTCATTTTATGCTCAAAGCGATGCTGTTCTTTAATGTAATGAGTATAAATTAATTTTTTAACCCATGCTCCAGAAAGCGATTCATCAATTGCACCCAGTCTTTTCTTGCCAAAGATAAAACTATAGATAGCGGTTCTATCATTAAGCATTTCATTGATGACTAAATCATATCGACCATGCGCTTTTAAAATCCGGTAATAGTCCTTAATTGATGCTCTTGGCGGAATTTCAACTAAAGAGTCAACGTCTGGATTGGTACCAAAAACCATCTCCCCTCTAGCATTAACTAAAACATCTATTGTGGCGGTCGGAAACGCTTTTCTCAGACTATGGGTAAAAGCAGAGATCAACAAACTATCACCAATGCAATGAGTGGCAACAACTAATATTTTTTGGTAACTACATGAATCGTTCATTAATCTGTTCGGCGTTTGATATACTGTTCTACCAAGTATGCCATAAACTCCCCAATACGAGACAGTGATTCATGTTTACAACAAAGCAAATCCATAAAACAACGTACTGGTATAACCCTAAGTTACTCACCGAAGACGTTGAATTGGCTTTTTCTGTGGATTATTGGAAGGCGAATCAAGCAATACTGGGGCACGCTCAAGGTAGAGGAACAACATGGTTTGTTAAGGGAGAAAAAAGCGATTTCGCTCTTCGACATTATCATCGCGGCGGCTTGTTTGGAAAGCTAGTTAGAGACAGCTATTTATTTACTGGATTAGAGAGCTCACGAGCATACCAAGAGCTAATGTTACTTGAGCTTCTAGCTACACATAAAGTTAATGTCCCGACACCCGTTGCTGCGAAAGTTTCGCAAGAAGGGCTCATTTACAAAGCCGACATTTTAATTGAAAAGATTTCCGACGCAGAAGACTTAGTAAAGATATTGTCGAACAAAAAACTATCCGATTCCCATTTCAACGATATAGGTCATCAAATTCGAAAAATGCACGATGCCGGGGTCAATCATACCGACCTCAATATCCATAACATTCTCGTTGATAAAGCCGGCAAGGTTTGGATTATCGATTTTGATAAATGCCTAACGCAGACAGGCAGCAACTGGAAAGAGAGTAATTTAAAGCGACTTAAGCGTTCATTCGAAAAAGAAGTTCGATTAGGAAGGATTGATGCTCAGCACTTTGATTTTTCACAAATTGAACAAGGGTACAAAGTTAGTACCCTTGAGAGTCTATGATTTATTCTTCTTTCAAACCAAATAACTTACGAAGTTTCTTTTTCTTTTTATAGATATGCCCTCGAATCACTTCAGCAAGAGGGCGCTTGAAGGACACTTCTGTAGCTAAGCGTATTTGCTCTTCAAATGGTTTATCTCCATGTTCTTCAAAGAACTGTTCCAACACCGTTCTCGCCCAGTCTTTTCGTCCACTCGTTGAATAATGATTGAGCCAAGCTTTCGCTGGTTCAATATTCACCTGTGTAGAGAGCGCTTCAGATAACGCAAACTGCTCTAAAGTGTGTGCCTCACACCCTTCTTGACGTAACGCTTGAATCAACACATCGGCATAATCAAAAGCCGATGTGTGTTTTCCTGTAATACCAATGACTGCCGACGCCCACATAACTGAGTCTGGATTGGTGCGGTAGACACTGCCATCCATAAGTTCTATATCTCTATCTCTGATATGTGCATACTCATTGGTGCTTGGCAAAGTATTGATGTTTACTTCTGAGCAAAACAGTAACGCGTTTTTATCCGATATAGAGTCGAAGTAAACGTTTGTTGGCACGTTAAAGTACGTATCTGTATCTAGAAAAAGCAGTTTATCTTCAGGACTCAACTCTAAATTATCACAAAGATATTTTAAGCCGCGGTTCTTGATTCTAAAGTGATAAGTATTGTCTAGACTCCATTCAGCCTTTTGATCAGGCGATATCGGAAACACTTTAATTAGCATATTAGCGAAGTGCTCAGGCTCTTCCGCTAGAACAGAAATTTCAGGCCGAGTTCCATTTGCCTCAACCCAATTGGCTAAAAAAGACAAAATGCAAAACCTTGCGCCTTGATAGTAAGTTCTATCATTGCCATAAATGACAAATGTTAAGTGTTTTCTAGCCAATTCTGATTTCATAATTTAGTACTTCGTAATATTTTTAAAAAGTGCTTTGTGCTTGCTGCTGACATGGCTTCGAACATGAGTTCGGTATCCCTCTTTAAACCAACTTCTAACCGTCGCATAAAGCCCTGAAGTTCTACCACTCAACTCACTATCAAATGCACCGGTTTTACTGCCCTGACGAACCAAAGGTGGGTGTGTCCAAAAAATATTGTACTCTAATGTCGTTCGTTCATTACCAATATAACCATCAATAGGTGCGTCGGTTATATTGTTTTCCATATGCTCTACCATTGCGCGAGCAAAACTAAGGTCATAAAGCAAACCACCAGTAAGCTTGTTCGTTTTACACAAGTACAGGTGCTGATTTGGTACTCTTACTGATGCAGGTACTAAGCTCGACGCCTCTTCAATATTTACAAGATACTTTTCTTCACCAGCAAGCTCGCTTTGGAAAGCTTCTAGTTGCTCAATAAAATCGCTATTTAAAAAAGCATCATCTTCTAACACTAATACTTGTGGAATTTGTTCTTCTACGACTTTTTTCATCACTAAGTAGTGCTTATAAAAGCAAGACTTCTCAGGGAGTCTCAGTGAATCGTCAAAAAAACCATTTCTAACGTCATCAGATAGATCATCGATATCACCAGCTAACATATATTCGTAATCAGTGATGCCCACTTCTGGCAGGTGCTTATCTATATGTTTTCTACGTTCTTCGTAGCCTTTGCTTACATGAATAACAAAAGTTTTGATCATGGTGATGTCTCAATATTGGTTGACTGATTATTGGTGGCTGAATGATGTATCAATTGGAGTGTTTGTTGTAACGCACCTTGATTCTGTTGAACTATACCATAGCCTATTCGCCCTTTTTCAATTAACTCTTTAGGCTTGGATAATGCACTGATCATTTGTAAAGCAAGCTCATTCTCATCGGCTACAACAGACAGTGCGCTCGAGTCGATCAATTGATTCGCCAGGTCTGCAAAATTGAAATAGCTCGGCCCTGTTAAGCAGTATTTTTGAAGCAGCGCAGGTTCGATGAAGTTATGCCCTCCTACTTTCTTTCCAAGTAGGCTTCCTCCCATAAAAACAAGATCGCTCGCAGAAAGCATAACCATAAGCTCTCCCATCGTATCCCCCAAGTAGACGTCGACATCGAGCGGTAACTCGTCAACAACTTCGGTTCGACGAACCAAAACTAAGCCTTGGCTTTTGGCCAATTCAGCAACTGAATCAAACCGTTCAGGGTGACGAGGTACTATCACTAAGAGTAATTTTGGCAGTTCTCTTTTGGCTTGTTGATAAGCTCTAAATATTTGTTCATCTTCGCCCGCATGAGTGCTCGCGGCGACAACAATCTGCCTACCCTGCCCCAAAATATCTTTAAGATGCTCGCCTTGTGCGATTACATTATTATCAATCGACACATCGTACTTAATTGACCCTGTGACAATGACTTTTTCGCTCGGCGCACCTAGTAACTCAAATCGAGATTTATCATCAGAGTGTACCGTCAATATTAAACTTAACTTAGAAATTGTCGGATAAATTAACGAACTCATTTTTTGATAATTACTGGCTGATTTTTCTGATAATCGTCCATTGACTAATATCATCGGAATATCATTTTTAGCAACGGTGTTAATGGTGTTCGGCCATAATTCCGTTTCAATAATGAGCATGTTGTCTGGCTGAATGCGGTTGATAAAACGTTGAACACAACAACTAAAATCAATAGGCATATAACGGTGGCTAATCGAACCGCTCATCTTTTCTACCTGCTCAGCGCCTGTACTCGTTGTTGTAGTGATCAGTATTCTTTTATCTGGGTTTTGTATCGCCAGTTGTTCAACTAACTTCTTACTCGCCAGCACTTCCCCTACTGAAACGGCATGAATCCAAATCACACCCGATTGTCTATTCTTAATAGGCGGTGTAAATCCGAAATGCTCTTTCCAGCGATGACCAAAAGGCGGCTTGTTTGCTTTGGAGCGATATAAGCCCCAAAGCAGAATAGGGCTAACAAGGAAAAGTAGCGCAGTATAGGCCAAACGAACGACGATGCTCATATAACGACCTTATTTATATTTTGCCTTGAGAAATAACATCAAACTGCTCAATAGCACTAATGACTCTACTCGGCATTAACTCAGTTAGGCACTTTAGGTGCTGCTTGGGACAAGTTCGTTCAAAGCAAGGTCGGCACTCAATATCGGTATTGATGATCGCCAGTTTGTTCGTTAGCGGAGGCGTATATTTAGGTGAACTAGAGCCATAAACAGCCACGACATTACAGCCCACCGCGGCGGCTACATGCATCAGCCCAGAATCATTGCTAACGACAGTACGACAAGCCCCGATCAAGTCTACAGCCTGAATTAAGCTCGTATCTCCAGCTAAATTGAAGCAATACTGCTGCATATTAACAGGGACTTGTTCGATTATCTTTTGGGTTACTTCTCGATCTTTAGCCGAGCCAAACAACCACACTTGGTAACCTTGCTTTATCATCGCTGTCGCTGCTGTTGCAAAGTGATTATCAGGCCAACGTTTCGCAGGGCCAAACTCAGCACCAGGACATAAACCAAGGACAGGCCTTTGATTGTTTAAACCAAATTGCTCCATAGCCTTTTGTTGGCTGGAGTCAACAACTTGTAGGCTTGGAAAAGGTAATGATGACAATTCACCTAAACAACCACTACCCGTCATTTCAGCTTTAGGGTGCGCTAACGCTACATATCGCTCTAACATGTATTGAAACGCTTTTTTATTGGTTCTAACGTCATTAAGCAAACCAAAACGCATTTCACCTTTCCAGCCAACTCGTTCAGGAACGCGTGCAAACAGGGGAATTAAAGCTGATTTCGCGGAGTTAGGTAATACGTACGCTTTATCGTACTGTACTTCCCTCAACGATTTGCCGATCTTATAACGAGATTTCAGATCAAATTGCCCATGCCCTAGTGGCATTTCAAGAGCTTGATTGACTTGTGGCATTCTTTCCAAAATAGACTTACACCATGCTGGCGCTAAAACATCAATTTTTGCGTCAGGATACTGTCTTTGCAACTCGATATATAAGCCTTGAGACATCACCATGTCTCCAACCCATGACGGGCCAATAATCAGAATTTTCATTTGTCTTGCTCGTTAATAGCGTGTTCGTTAATAGCTTGGCCAGATAGTCTAAAATATTCTTGAAGTGTTTTAATGCAAACCAATTTTTCTAATTGTTCATCCTGGAAAGGAGCAAGGTATTTATGCGCATTCTTGATCATCTGTTCAGACTCTTTAGGGTTGTCTAAATAGTATTGAATTTTTTGCTCAAAATCCGACCAGTCATCCTTCACCTCTACATAGTGTATGCCTGGCTGCAAAGTGCCTTCCATAAACCACGTTTCAAATTTCATTTTTGGAGTAACGACAAGCGAGTTTGAAGACATTGCCCATTTCAAATTTGATGCAACATCGTTCCCTTCAAGGCAAATAATGAATTTGTACTGAAGCTGATCTTCTACTGTCATAAATGGCTGTTGCCACTCTGGGTTTTGCTCTGAAGTATTCGATTGACCAGCATTCATCAGTGGATGACCATACAGAGCTTCCATAAAACGAATTCTATGTGGTTGAGTCACAGCACCACGAAACACGGCCATATTTTTTTTATCAGCAAAGCTTAAACTATCATTTACGAATCGAAAATGACGACGCTTATCTAACTTGAAGAGTACAGATTTACTATTGTTCCCATTAACCGGACGAGCTTTAAATAAAGTTGGAACTGGCTCGATATGTGTTTCATCACCAAAGTAGTAACTGAAACGAAAGTACTTTGGAAAATAATAAAGAAACTCTTTAAGATCAAAGTAATAAGATGTGTAACCCTTTCGAGAATAATTCTTAATTTCGCAATTTAAACTAGCCTTATCAAAGTCACCGAGCCCTTTTACGTAATAATTTACTCTGCTTTTTATATAATCAGCTTGATCGGAATATGACTTTTCCAGCTTTTCAAACTGTTTTGAAAAATACAGACTAGGTGCGATAGAGAGCAAGGCATGTTTTAAATAATAAAATATCTTCATAGTTTCTCTTTATATTTTATTTTTGCATAATGAACTAAAGTTCCGGTGACAATTAAATATACAACGAGAGCATCGCCATTTCTAAAAGGTGAATCTGTTAAACTGGCCACAGCGTAGTGGATAGAAGGCAAGCTAAACAACCAAAATAAGTCGGGATACTTTCTCAGCCCCAAATATACTGGATAGAAAATAAAGAACAAAAAGATACTTAAACCTATAATTCCAGAGCGCGCTAGTTTATCAATATAGTTATTGTGTAAATGCCCTTCTGAAATATAGCTATAAGCCATAGGTGTATACCCAGGTATATTCTCTTCAATATGCTCTCGATTAAATGATCCATGCCCTAATATAGGACTACTTTCAAAAAGTTCAATGCCAGCTTGATACATCTGCAATCTGAGACCTATTGATGAATTGAGGTCACCTTGTTCAATTTCGCTGATCTCCTTCCATGTCTGGTCGTAACGCTCGACAATAGCCTCTTTAGAGAAAAAAACAGCACCAAAACACAAAGTTAACGATAGTAATATGATTTTTATGCTTATTTTTCTTTGGTAAAGTAGAATTAAGCCTATTACGATATATAGAATTCCACCCCCTAAAATAACCCCTCTAGATTGCGTTAAGATCAAAGAAAAACCGGAAATAATCGCACTTAAAACTAACATCCAGGCGATTTTACCTTTGAACTTTGTCAATAATGCCCCTACTGAAAGCATGGATATTAAACCTTGATGTGTTGCTAGCGGGATTGGATTAGTTGGCCAAAATATTCGCTCGGTCGGATAAATAAAAAAGTACCAACATGACAAAGCTAAACATGCCAAAGCCGCACTAAAAAGTAAATATTGAGATAGCTTTGCATTGAGAAGTTGCTTTTGAGGGAGCAAGCACAAGAGTACAGTAGTAACAAGGAAACCTCTCAATTCTTGAGAACTGGCGCCATAAGTAACATAGCCTATTACAGTAAATATCCCAGTAAATAGAGTTCCCCATAGCCAAACATTACTTTTAAAGTTGGACTTAATCTGGAACAAGCCATAAGTAAATATATGAACAATAGCGGCAGCCAAAACCAAAGCTACCAAAGGTTTGTTGCCCTGAGGCATCCAAATAATACCTATAGCTAACCATAGGTAAGGAATTAGTAACAGAGATCTAGAGATAGACTCTGCCTTTAGAAATGAAGACAACATAATTCCAAAGTAATAATAAAAATAGTTCCGGCAATTTTATCAGATAAAGTGCTATAGACACAGCTTCAAGTGATATCAACCTTTGTATTGAGAGCTACACATCTATAGCTGACAACGGCGTTGTTGATCAAA
>NZ_JBFRSX010000087.1:0-51366 GCF_041473835.1 Vibrio sp. 10N.222.55.A1
GTTTACCTTGCTTGAGTTGATTCCACTGTTGAATCGTTTCCTCATCAATCCAGAATGTCAGTGAGCCACGATTGATTAGGGCTTGGTTATATTGTTTCCAGTTAGTTGTTCTGTAGCGAGGCTTTGGCATTGCTCTAAGTATGTGAGTGAACTTAGATGATCTGATCGTAGCTTTAAGCATTAGTTCCCTGATTTAGGAAACAAAGCCACTTTTCTGTGCTCTGCCTCATTTCCCGAGACTTCAAGATTCATCTTAAGTTTAGATGCGTATATACTTTGTATGACCTCACCAAATAATTATCTATAAAATACCAATAGAGCTGATTAGATATAACAGCCATCGAGACTAAGAGAGGAAACACGTGAAGAAAATGGAAGCTCCGCACGACATGAACAATGGAGCTAGATTCAAAACAAATAGACACGGCTATGTGACAGTAGTTGAATATTATAATACCTATACTGTTATTGTCGCGTTTGAAAATACTGGAAATATCCGCGCTATCAGTGCGGCGAAATTACGTACAGGTCAACTCACCGATCGTTCTGTCGCGCCTGAATCAATTATGATTGGTGAAAAGGTTGAATCGGTTAAACACGGGATACTAACCATTACTCAAGTTGAATCTGAAAATATTGTGGTACTGACCAATGCCAATAACGAAGAAATTAGAATGTTATTACCTGCCGTACAGAAAATGAAAGATAAAACAGAAGAAGTCGACAGTGAAAATATTGCCTCCCCAAAACCAACCTCTCTTAGCGAACTGACTAAAAGAAATAAAAAGACCAAAGACGTTAATAGCATGCTTAAGAAAATGCTTACTGACTACGGTCGATACGATTAACTCTCTGTTTTCAACAATAAAGCCTCTATAGATTTATATTCTAATATAAAAACTAGTTAAGCCTGCCTTTCTCAATAAAATACGTTGCATATTCGAGTGAAAAGTTAAATTTGATCAAAGTCTCACTCTGGATCTTTACTACAAATTAACGAGATCTCCATCATAATCTCATTTTAGTTTTGTGATGGGGATCTTATTGAAATCTGAATACTTCCATTACTATGCTCTCACACAATAAGAGAACGAAGTTTCTCAACCCCTAAAATCCAATTGAGACAAATATTATGAAAAAGATTCTTGTAGTTTGCGGTAACGGCCTTGGTACTTCTCTAATGATGGAAATGGCAGTAAAAGAAGTCGCTAAAAAAATCGGTTTCGAAGCAGAAGTTGATCACGAAGATCTATCATCTGCAGCATCAAGCAATGCGGATATTTGGGTTGCAGCAACAGACGTTGCAAACCAACTAAAAGACGCTGGTAAAGAGAATATCATCAGCCTTAAAAATATTTTTGACAAAGCATCTATTGAAGAACAACTAAAAACTTTCATGTAAGGTCAAAATTATGCAAAACTTTTTCGAGTTCATGCTCGGCTTATTAAAAGAGCCGGCGATCATGGTAGGTTTAATTGCTTTTATTGGCCTGGTTGCACAAAAAGCAGATGTTTCTACCATTCTAAAAGGCACAATTAAAACCGTAATGGGTTTCCTAATTTTAGGTTTTGGTGCTGGCGCTCTTGTTGGCGCACTAAATAACTTCTCAGTTGTATTTACTGAAGCATTCGGCGTAAGTGGTGTTATTCCAAATAACGAAGCAATTGTTGCATTAGCGCAAGAAGCATTCGGTTATGAAATGGCTCTAATTATGTTCTTCGCATTCGTTGTGAATATTTTATTGGCTCGTTTAACACCTTTAAAATATATTTTCTTAACGGGTCACCACACAATGTTCATGTCTATGCTGGTAGCGGTAATCCTGTCTACAGCTAACATCGAAGGCACTGCTCTCGTTGCAATCGGCTCGATCATTGTGGGTTCACTGATGGTTATCATGCCTGCACTTGCTCAAAAATACACAGAGAAAGTGATGGGTACTGATCAGTTGGCGATGGGTCACTTCTCAACGTTCTCATACTTAGTATCGGGTTACATTGGTAGCAAGTTTGGTGACACTTCAAAATCAACAGAAGACATCAACGTACCTAAGAGCCTAATGTTCCTGCGTGATACGCCAGTTGCTGTAGCAACAACAATGGCTATCTTCTTTATGTTTGCCTCAATTGTTGCTGGCGGTGACTTTGTTGAAACAGTATCAGGCGGTCAAAACTGGGTAGTATTCACCTTCATGCAATCTCTTGTGTTTGCCGGTGGTGTTTACATCGTACTGCAAGGTGTGAAGATGCTGATTGCTGAAATTGTTCCTGCATTCAAAGGGATCTCTGACAAGCTAGTACCGGGCGCAAAACCTGCTCTAGACTGCCCTATGGTATTCCCTGTAGCACCAAACGCGGTACTTATCGGTTTCCTTTGTTCTTTCGCTGCTGGCCTACTAGCAATGGCAGTTCAAGGTGCGCTTGGCTGGACAATCATTGTAGCTGGCGTCGTTCCACACTTCTTCGTAGGTGGTGCAGCAGGCGTTTACGGTAATGCGACAGGCGGTCTACGCGGTGCAATTCTAGGTTCGTTCTCGCAAGGTCTGTGTATCTCTTTCCTACCAATGCTACTGCTTCCAGTACTGGGTGGCCTTGGTCTTGAAGCGACAACGTTTGCTGACTTCGACTTCGGTGTTGTTGGTCTTATCCTAGGGTGGATTGTTTCATGAGCTTATTCGATTTAATTGGTAACCAAGGCGTTATCATCAACTCTGAAGAAAACCTAACGGTTGATGCAGCGATTGATGTGACCTGTTCAACACTGCTAGCAAGCAACAAAATCGAAGCAAGCTATGTTGAAGCTATCAAGCAAAAGCACAAGGACATCGGCGCGTACTATGTTCTGGCACCAAAAATTGCGATGCCTCATGCTCGCCCTGAAGATGGTGTGAACGAAGCATCACTGCAAGTAACGGTATTCAAAAAGGGTGTTGATTTAGAGTCAGAAGACAACGGTGACGTTTACCTTTCGATTACTCTGGCGGCGATGGACTCAGATAGCCACATCCATACGATTATGGCGCTATCAGAGTTGTTCCAAAATGATAATGACATTGATGCCATCATCGCAGCGGAAACTGAGCAAGCGATCATCGAGATCTTAAAGCGATACTAATCTCGATCTAAAAATCCTGATAAGCCCCCATTAAAAAAAGCGATAGCCTCGGCTATCGCTTTTCTGTTTCTGGTGTTTAGTCATTTCGACCGAGTATGAGTTTAGGCGTCACACCTCGAAAGCATTCAGTGGCGTTAAAACGCGTACATTCGTTTGTCTGTCGATAATTCAAAGCAATATTGCGCGTGTTTATTAAGGCACTCAAACACTTCTCGATCCAACTTAAAGTTATCAACGTGGTCCCTCAAAATAGCGAGAGTCTCTTCTAACGTCATGCCTCCACGATAAGGTCGAGACTGAGTTAGCGCTTGAAACACATCCACCACAGCAACAATTCGACTGGGTTGATCCAACTCTTCCGCCGTTTTTCCCATTGGGTAACCCGAACCATCTAACCTTTCATGGTGATTAGATGCCCACTGACAAACCTGAGGTGAACTGAACAACTCCTGCAATGCGAATCGAGTGTCCGTTGCATGGCGTTTAATACAGCAATACTCTTCTTCAGTGAGTAAATCCGGCTTATGCAGAATGTCATTAGGGGTTTGCAGTTTACCGATATCATGGACTAACCCAGCCAGATAGAGTTTGCGCTGAGTGGTGTAGGAATAACCCAGCTGTTTGGCGAGGTATTCTGAAAGCTGCCCAACCTTTAAAGAGTGCTTAAAGGTAAACGAACTTTTGGTATCAACAACATTGGCGATAAACTCGGCAAAGGCCACCGTCTCATCCAGCGACATTTGCTGGGAGAAAAATGGCACAGGTTCAAAGTTATCCCTCATGTTCTCGATGTATGGAATCTCCATAGAAAACCAGAAGTCATCCAAATCAACCAACTCGCACATGTGTTGCACAAGGTTGGTTTCGAACATCTCATCCGCTTGTTCAGTCAAACGTTCAATGATGCTCGCTTTGCCATCTGGTGTTAGGTTTCCATAACGATCAGAAGAGGTTATGCCGTATAGATAATCGACTCTATCGGCAAGCATCACGATGGCAGCTAGTTCTCTTTCTAACTCGCTGATATGAATAGCCCTTAGCTCAGACCACGGAGTATGGTGATAAAGAACCGGCTTAGCAAATATAGAAAGAACTGGGCACTCTTTTAAGATTTGGTAGCCCTTTTGACAATGGTGATAGCTTGAGTCAGGTACAAACCCAGACGTTAAACTGAGCTGTTCATCAATTTGCGAGACACCACAGTCGTGAATCAAGCCTAACGAAAACGCGAGCTGCGCTTGCTCTTCTTCCCACCCCACACTCAGAGCACATCGATACGCGATATAGCCCACTCTCTGTCCATGATTTTTACTTTCGAAACCGACGTTATCAAGCGCCTTAGCAATACCGAATAGAGCCTTCCTTAAGTCCACGGTCACGTCCTGGCAATGTTGATTCATTATTTAAGCCTAGCATTTTTATATTTTTTATATATTTAGGCCGCTAATACTAATACATAGCTAATGATTATATACACAACTATTGTAAGGTTTAATGAGTTTCGTGATAGAACCAACGTATCACGAAAAATCCGTGCTACAAATAGTTGCATATTAAAAATCATGCGACATTATAGCCTGCCGACTAAGATTCGCTTAAATAAGCAGCCATAAGAAAAGGAAAGACATGTTTAAAACGGTTATCGACAACGAACTCTCCATCGCATTGGTTGAAGAGAGCTTCGCTTCTCACTACGCGGAAATCTCACAAAGCCAGAATGAGTACCTAAGTCAATGGCTCGTGTGGCCGCCACATTGTAAAACCGAGCAAGACTTTAGGATCTTCATCCAACGCTCGCTACACGATTATGCGGAAGGGAAAAGCATGACCTGTGCGATCGTGTATCAAGACAAGGTCGTCGGTAACTGCAGTTTCAATACTATTGATCATGATAAGCAAAAGGTGACGATAGGTTATTGGTTATCTGAGACATACCAAGGAAAGGGGATTGTGACGCGCGTTGTCCAGAAGCTGATTGATATTGCTTTCAATGAGTTAGATATGGAAAAGGTAGAGATATCAGCCGCAACCGGTAACCAAAGCAGCCGTAAGGTTTGTGAGCGCTTACATTTCACGTTAGAAGGTATCATCACGCGTAACGAAAACTTGAATGGTCGCATCATTGACCACGCTATTTATGGCCTTCATCGCTCTAAGCTCTAAGCTCTAAGCTCTAAGCTCTAAGCAGTAGTACTAAGAAGTCACTAGCTTGTAAATCGGAATATGAAAAAGCCACGGTATTAGTCCGTGGCTTTGTTATTTGACGAGCCTGAAGAGTTCTTAAAGCTACAGTTTATGCGATCCTAGGAATCACGATACTGAACTTGGCACCACCATGGTTGCTGTCGTCGATTTTGATATCCCAAGAAAGTTTTTTAGCCGCCGATAGAGCAATCGCGAGGCCCACCCCCAATCCACCGTTGGTCGACGTTCTGCTTGAGTCTAGTCGAGAGAACGGAAGGAATACCTCATCACGCCTATTCTCTGGTATTCCAGAACCATTGTCTTCAATCACCACCAGCCAGTTTTCTGAGTTCTCATCCAGCGTCATCCACACTTTGTCTTGTGTGTAATTACCCGCATTCTTGAGAACGTTATCGAACACCAAGCGTGCCATTGAGCAATCACACTTAATCTTGCACTCTAGCTGTACCTTAGATTCAAAGGTGGCATTGTCTAGTTTCGAGTAACGAATTCGGTCTAGGCAATACTCACGAAGATCGGAGGTCACTTTAACGAGCTCAAAGAAAGAGTTATCCATGACATTCAACTTCGACAGCATGATGATTTCTGACGTGAGCTCGTTGATATCCTCAATGTAGGTATCAATGTCATCGAAAAGAACCTGATGATTATCGGGGGCTCCCCTTCTTAGGATATCGGTCGCCAGTTGAATACGACTTAGCGGAGTTCGTACTTCGTGTGGGATAGCTTGAGCGAAAATATGACTTTGTTTTACTTTGCTTTCGATCTCTTCAGCCATGAAGTTAAAACTGCTGGCCAAATCAGAAACAGGATGGATGTCGTCCATGTCAGATCGAGTACTAAGCTTGCCCTTACCAAACTGTTTCTGCTTCTCGACGAGCAACTCTATTCTTTCTTGAAAACGCCTCACAGGTAAGTAAACACTTGCTCCAATCGCCACAATCACAGCCAACAACAGCCCTAACAAAAAGTGTCGTTCTGAGTCTTCGTACCATTCAATGTCAGGAGAGAAAAAGTCCCCTACCTCACTGAACCCAAAACTGAATTTAGAGTTTGGTAGCTGAAACACGGTCGAATAGAGGTTGTCATCACTTAGATATATCGGCACACCGTTTAAGGTTGTGTATAACTCACATTGTTGGCAAGGCGCCTCGCCCGACCAATTCTCCAACAGGCGTAAATTGAAGATATAAAATTGTTGGTAGCCTGTTCTATCGAGCTCTTTATAGAGTGAGTTTTCTTGATTGTGTTGACGAACATACTGCTCCGCAAAGTAGATGCCATCATTGAGGAAGGTTTCGATCTCGGTGCGTCGCATGTACCCCTCACCAAGGTTCAAGAACAAAAATATCGTTGCCGACATCCCAGTCACAATCCCAAGGTATAAGCGAGCAAACATCGAAACCGAGCGAAGCTTCGTAGCAATGAACTTACGCAACCAGCATGTACCCCTTGTTGCGAACCGTACGAATCAACTGTTTGTCTTTTGCGTGAATGCGCAGCTTTCGGCGTAACCCAGACACGCGCATATCAATCGAGCGGTCGTTGAACGCGTAATCTATCCCTCTAAATAACTGACAGCACTGGTCTCGAGTCACGACCTGACAGATGTTATTAACGAGAAGGTTTAAGATTTCAAATTCAGCAGAAGTAAGCTTGAGGTTTTGGCCGTAGAGCGTGGCACTTTGAGCAGAGCTGTTGATTACAATATCGCACTGTTTTTCAGCCGTAGTTTCTTGCGCAGTTTTTACGGGAGTCGCTCGACGCAATAACGCTTCAATTCGCGCTAACAAGGCATGGCCACGAATCGGTTTGGCAACGTAATCGTCCGCACCAAATTTAAACAAGCTGACCTCGCTCATTTCATCGGCGGAAGCCGTTAGCACTAAAATCATTCCATTGTAAAACTCACGGGCTTGACGGCAAATTTGCGCGCCGCTCATCCCTGGAAGCATCAAGTCCAACAGCACTAAATCAGGTTCAATACTACGGATCGCTTCAAGTGCCAAGTTCCCTTCATGAACAACGCTAACATTGTAACCTTCAGCTTCGAGGTAAAGCGTCGTTAGACGAGCTATCTCTTGGTCATCTTCAACAATGAGCACTTTGGTTTTCGACATTCCTATCACCAGTATTTATTAAAAGCGAAGGCAGTATATATACTGATCATAGATCATCAATATTGGAATCAGAGCCCTACATTTACCGTACGCAAAACATAGTAATCACTTTTGTACATACACGTTTACAGAATAGAGAACCAACAACCGGTGCGCCTTGGTTTATCAAGGTTTCCTCCTTCAGAGCACACCATTTTGATGTGCAAGGAAAGTGGCTCTTTGATAAAAGCGAACTGCTGCTAAACCTAACCTGTACAACAAAGCAAAAAGAGAAGCTGATAAAAGCCAGATACAACGCAGAACACGACTGTTTAACGGAGCTTTATAATCGCCGTGGGATCAGCAACCTTCTAGAAACCAGCATTGCCTATCGCTCACCGTTTGAATTGATGTTTGTCGACCTTGATGGCTTCAAATTAGTTAATGACACTTATGGGCACACTGTCGGAGACCAACGACTCAAACAGGTTGGTGAACGCCTTAAACAGTTGGTTGATGAGAAATGCATGATAGGGCGATTTGGTGGCGACGAATTCATTGTGATTGCCCACACCTGCCGAAATCAAAATATCCCACTACTTTGCTCTCGCATCATTGATGCCTTAAACCGAAGTTTCCATATCAGAGGCATCGGCAGTTTATCTGTCGGTTGCAGCATAGGTACCGCGCATTTCCCTGATAACGCGGTTGACCAAGAAACATTGCTAAAGCAAGCGGGTATGGCGATGCATCTTGCAAAAGCGAATGGTCGAAACCGCTTCCAAACGTTTACCCCAGACTTAGCACAAACCCTGCATCGCAAAGTAGAGATCCGCCATCGACTGGCACGCGCCATAGAAAACGACGATCTCAACCTTCACTATCAACCGATCATGAACACCAACAGCGACAAGGTGAAAGGGTTTGAAGCCTTGCTTCGATGGTCAGACAAAGAGCTAGGTAACATAGGCCCTGATGAGTTTATTAGCTTAGCGGAGGAGACGGGGCAGATTGTACCGCTCGGGAAATGGGTTCTGAACTCTGCACTCAAACAGCTATCGATATGGCAACGTGAGTTTGATAGTGAGCTGATGATGAGTATCAATATTTCGAGTATTCAGATGCACGCGACCTTTGCCGAGCAGCTATTAGCAATGTTGAACTTCTACAATATCCAACCTCAAAGCATCGCCCTTGAGATCACCGAATCTTCCATGATCTTCAAGCATGGTGAAGTCAGGCAAGCGTTAAGCGATATTTCTAAATTGGGCGTAGAGCTTCACCTTGATGACTTTGGCACAGGCTACTCGTCACTGTCGATGTTGCATGACTTACCGATTAGCACCGTGAAACTCGATAAAAGCTTCGTCCACGGTTCACACAAAGGGAGCAAAGCGATTGTCCAAGCCACCCATGCTATCTGTGAAAAATTGGGGCTAAAAGTGGTTGCTGAAGGTGTCGAAACCGAAACGCAAAAAGCGTTCTTAATCGATTGTGGATACCAGTATCTTCAGGGATTTTTATTTAGTAAACCAATTCCCTCAAATGAAGTCGAAAGTCAGTTTTTGAATGGTCGACAATCCTACAATTAAAGACTTATTTATCAATAAATTAAGTCGTTTGAATGCTTCCTAAACAATCGGCTGCTGTGGGTGTGTACGCTTACGTATGCTTACATAGCGTTTAACAGTAAGAGGAAATAATTAAGCTATTGTTTATAAAGAAGATTACTTAGAAATTCACACAATAAAACACCAAACCATTATACCCACTAACTGTAATGACTTTGGTATTTAGATTACCCTCATTCCGTCCCTTTAGCAGAGCAAATAATCGGTAACCATGAACAGACAAAACGGCTTCACTCTTTTAGAACTCATCATCTCTGTATTAATTTTAGCGATCGTTTCGGCGACAGCTATGGTCAAGTTCTTAGACGTTCAAGGAAGTGCTCGGGCGAGTAAAATACATGATGTGGCTGGTAACCTTCGCACGGGTATCGATATGATCTACGCGAAGTCAGCGATTGCTGGCGTTGAGGATGAGTGCAACTATGTTGAAAAGACGGAGATTGAGACCTACTACGTTTGTCATGGTTACCCAATCGCCTATGTTGACTCACTAAGAAGACTGCTCAATATCGACGCAACAGAGCTTCATGTCATCAACAAAGAAGTAGACTCTGACAGCAATGCAGAAAGAGTAGCCGCCATCTCTTTCGACACCGAAAACTACACCTATTCGCCAGAAGGAGACTTTTGTCAAGTGCTTTATCAGCCAGAAAAAGAACCACAGATCGTGGTGCTTGATGGTGCATGTTAAATACTCAACGATTGCACGCTTCCATAGTTAACACAAAGCCACCGCAACAGATCTTTGAATATCATGTGGTTACGCTAACATTTGCTCAAAAATAACACTAATTGATCTAACTTGTTGCTGCTTATACTTTTAGGCAGTGCTCATGGTATAACACCAACCTCATTCATATCTTATTTTCATCACTAGCCGATTAATATTTACATAGACACATATTTGATACATATGTCAATAATAATACCATTAAAATTCTTTAATCAACACATCATGATAAAAATCATCCTTTCCCTATTTTAAATATCCCACCTTAAAGTTTAATTATTTAAATTTCGTAACAGAATAAATTAAAGTCAATCATTCAACAAATATAATTAATTCTATCATTGATTACTTTAATTAAATCACCAAAACAATACGCCACATAAATTATATTAATATCACATAAAATGACATAATTTAATTTTATCATGAAAAATTCTGATAAATCTCACATATCGATAAACCGAATGAATACCATCAGAAGCTACATTAGAAACCTCTAAATCCAGTCGCTAAACCTACCGCGTAGAAGCTGTGAAATGGATAAATACCAAAACAAATGGATAAATCCCCCTTACCCCTTGTAAATCATTGGCTTTCATTTATAAATTCAACTTTTGGGTGAACATCTCCATAACCTTTCATTAAAGCCCAAATTCTGCGATTAGTATCAACATCTTGAGATAAAATGGTGACATTTTGGTTATATTATTTAGATCGAACTCTTGTGTTGAATGAAAATCCCAGCCATCACATATCCATCACACAAATATAATAACTATCGCTTAGGAGTTAAGCTATGCACTGTTCTTTCAATATAAATAACAATAATGAGAGCTTGCAACTAATCTACAATGAAGAAAAAATATACATAAAAAGAGACAGTAATAAGATATCAGAGGAAACTCTTAATAGTAAAGAGAGTTTTGTTTTCAAATACCTTATTGAACACTCGTCAATATCAAACCCTCAATCTGCACGAGATGTTGAAGAATCTTTTAAATTACACTTTGACGAAGAGTTTAGCTTATACGCGTTAAAAAATATTATTGCTTCTATAAGAAAGAAATATCGAAGCTTATGTAAGAAAGCGAAGGTAGATAATAATAGCGAACTTATCTCTAACCTTTATAAGGTAGGTTACTTTATCGATCTCGATAAAAGCTCAACCAACCGTATCGCACCTAAGTACGACATCAACCAGTTCAAGCCCAGCCAGTTCGAGATGTTGAAACTGATGTTCAACACCTATCATCGAGAGCTGATTAAGGCTCTGATAACCGTGTTCACCGTCTCTTCATTTTTCCTCTTCGTAGTCTACTTTTTCCAAATCCTTTATACGACGAAGATTGCAGATGAATACAGCGAAAACACCAAACATATTGCTGAAGAAATCATGCTCTATGGTTGCGATAACCAAGGGGCTGTGCACTCATTAAGGCATTCACTCAACTTAGATTCTGTCATCATGACTACGTCTTATGGTTCATGTTATATCTCCAAAACACGCTCGAAAATGGTAGACCTTGATCAAGTTGATGACTTTTACGATAGTACCGATTTCGCTTATTCACGCTTCGTAGATACCAAGCGTGACATTGACCTTACGGTGCGTATTTCTACACGCTCTATTGAAGCTCGATACAAGAACTCACTATTGCCGCTGTTAGTCGACTCGCTCTCGATCCAGAAGAATGGTTATTACATTCTGAACCTAGGTGAAGAAAGTAAAGCTATCTATCAAACACCACTGCCAACCGTTGCAACCATTGCCTTTTACAGTGACGATATTGTCGTACTGTGGACTGCGCTTTCTCTGATTCTCGCCACACTGCTTTATCGCTCCTATATTCTGGGCTTTATGATCTACCTGTTTCGTTGGAAACACATCTCCTTTGAAGAAGAGCCGATCATCAACACCGAAGACAACTGCGTTCTCTACTACGAGTTGTTATCTCGTGTGCGTAACGTTGGCGTTTTAAGCTTCATCAACACCATGAGACGCACCAATTTACTCACCTTTCATACTATTTTACTCATCGAGACAGTCAGAAAAGCGAAGTTAAACAACAGCCATGAGATCTATGGTGTCAACGTGTGTCCGAGTGCTTTGGTAGGGTCGAACTTCGCAAGGCTCAGAGAGCATTTAGCCGCGATGGAAGCGAATGAGTTTGTCGTAGAGATTACTGAATATTCGAACATTGGCTATGGGTGTGAGGTTATCGATAACATTAAGGATATCAAAAAGCTTGGTATCACTATCGCTCTGGATGACTTTGGTACGGGCAATAACAACATCGAAATCATCAATGTTATCTCTCCGGCCTATCTAAAACTGGATCGTTGCTTTGTTAAGGATATCGAGTCAGGAGAGCATCATCAGGGTGTATTGCTCAATATCTCGGAGATTGGACGCCTATCAAATATCACAATGATTTATGAAGGTGTCGAGACGCGTAGGCAGCAATATATCTTGTGTCAGTTAGGCTACAACTTACATCAAGGTTACCTGTATAGCCGGCCTAATGACTCAAAGGAGCAATAGGCCCAGCCTAATAGAAATCTTGATCAGCAACCATTCCCTATTCAAATAATCATCGCTTATACAGCTGCTTGAGAGCCCACAAGGATGTAGGCTTCAAGTGCCCTCCCCACCAAACGTGCTTTATCTAAACATAAAAATACCCGATGCACTTTCATAAAATCCTTGCCAACTCGAATAAATAGGTTAGTGTTATACACATGTATATCACCATGCAGTTTTAATTATGACCGAATGGAAAGACGACCAGCCGATCTTTAGGCAGCTTGCCGCCAAGATCAGTGACCAAATTCTTCAGGGTGTTTGGCTAGAGCTACAAGCATTGCCCTCTGTGCGTGCGGTTGCCGCCGATCTCAAGATCAACCACCTTACTGTCATGAAAAGCTACCAGTTACTGGTGGATGAAGGCTTGGTAGAGAAAAAACGCGGCCAAGGCATGTATGTGGCCGAAGGGGCACTTCAAAAATTGAAAGAGTCCGCACACCAATCATTCATCAACACACAGATCCCAGCCATCGCTGAGACGCTAAGCATCATTGATATGAGTGTCGAAGAACTCGTGAAACAACTAGCACAACATATAAAGGACAAGTCATGAGTACTTTACTTTCCGTGAAAAACGTAACCAAAACCTATTCAAATCAAGTGGGTGTCGAGAACATCAGCTTTGAGTTAAAACCGGGGCAAGTGCTTGGACTGCTGGGCCACAATGGCGCAGGTAAATCGACTCTGATCAAATCACTGCTTGGTGGACACAACTATCAAGGTGAGATTGAAGTAAACGGCTACCACCCTATCCACCAGCACGCAGAGCTCATGCAGCACTTGTCGTACATCTCAGATGTTAACGTGTTACCAGAGTGGATGACGGTTAAACAACTACTTCGATACACACAAGGTGTGCACCCTAGCTTCAACAAGCAAAAAGCAGAACAGACATTAAGCAGCACCAACATTAAGTTGTCTTCTACTATCAAGCAGCTTTCTAAAGGGATGAAAGTACAACTTCACCTTGCGATCATCATCGCGACTGACACTCAAGTGTTGATCTTAGATGAGCCTACACTGGGCTTAGATTTGCTGTACCGCGATACTTTTTATCGCCACCTACTAGAATGGTTTCACGACGGTGAACGCGCCATGATCATTGCAAGCCATGAGGTTTCAGAAATTGAACACCTATTAACGGATGTACTGATTTTGAAGCAAGGTCATTGTGTACTGCAAAAAAGCATGGAAGACATCGAAAGCGACTATTTCATTATTGAAGTCGCAAACAACCATTCAAGCGAGATTCAGAAACTCAACCCACTGACCTCACAATCAGGGCTAGGCACTACTAAGTGGTTATTGGAAGGTCAATACAAAGCGCAAGTTGAATCACTGGGTAACATCTATAACGTTGGTCTCGCAGATCTATTCCTTGCAACACAGACGGAGAAGGCATAATGCATCCAAGTTTTTACATGCTAGAAAAAGAACTCATCGAGCACAAAATTAACACTCGATTGCCTCTGTTTGTCGCGTTATGTGGTTTCTTACTGTTCGTTAGTCTGTTCTTCAATGGCGCAGCGCAGCATGAGTTTTTCTTCGAAATGCAAGTGAACGGTGACGTGAGCGACATCCACAGAGAGTTCGCACAAGACCTCAACTCAGTGATCTACTTTGGCGCGGGCCTTATTTCACTGATCCTATCAACGCTTTACATCCCTAAAACGCTGCGTAAAGAGCGCCAAGAAGGCAGTTCGATGTTTTGGAGAAGTATGCCGGTATCTAACGCAATGACTCACGGTGTGAAACTCGGCTTCGGTTTAGTGGTGATTCCGGCTATCTGTGCATTGTTAGTACTGTTCGCAGATTTTCTATTCTGGATATTGAACGTCTCAAGTGAACAACAACTGGCGCTATTGGTTGAACAACAATCTCTGTTTTATGTGCTGAGCAACTGGGTCGTGTTTTTTGGACGAATGATGTTAGTTGCACTGGTTTTATTGCCACTGGCAACCGTCACTCTAGCGATTTCGCAGCTGGTAAACTCTCCATTGCTTGTCATTTTCATCTCAAGCTATGCGATTAAGTTCCTCTCTGTCGCAGTGTTTGGGTTCTATGGCATCAATGACTTCCTAACTCTCATCGCGTCATTACCAATGAATGTACTCATAGCAAGCAACCCATTAAGTGCGATTGCAGAAGCGCCGATTTTATCTTTAGGTATTTACGCACTGATCGGTGTTGGTGGCTATCTACTGAGCCTAAAGCTAAATAGAACGGACGATGTGAGCTTAAAGACGCTGTTCCAACGTTAGAGTCTATCCTAAGCACGAGCCTTTATCGGGCAGTCACATCAGATATCAAAATCTAAATCAAAGCTTCTGAGAAATCGGGAGCTTTTTTATTATCAAGACGTTAACGAGTACAGGGATGCGATAACAAGGAACAAGGAACAAGGAACAAGGAACAAGGAACAAGCTTTAGTTTGGGGTAACAGGTTTAACAAACGAAGATAAACTTAGAGGAGGTATTAATGAGCTGACATTGAATTGCATTGTTGTTAATGCCTGCCAGCTCTTTGGGGATGATTTCTTTAGTCGCCGACCAGATGAAGGTCCTTGAGAGTGCTAATGAAATCGATTTGTTGCGTTTTACATTTGATTAAGCTTTTCAGCTTTTTTTTATCTTAAAGCTTTACGATTTAAAGCTTATTTCTTTGAAGCTTCTTTCGCTGTGTCTTTCCAGTATTGGATGCGAACGCGATGAAGCTGTGCTCTTCTCATTTTTTTCATAAGGGATATTTCCTTTTCTTTAACTGCTCTTCATGAGCTATTTTTATTGCCAACCATTCGAATCTAACGGTGTTTGATGTCCAGATCAATGATACAAATCACAAAATTTATAGAGTTTTGAGTACCATTTACATCAAAGTATGACCTAGATATCAACTATGGCTCAATTCAATCCTATGAGCCGCTCTTCAAAATTAAGGTTAGTTCTCTCAGATGACAAATTCATTTCAGTATCAATACAGTTCAATGATACTAATTTAATAGACCGGACCAACGCGGATTTAGTTCCAACGTCTTATTTTTTATTGCTCACATCGCCCCTAAAGTTACGCTGTAACCAACGATGTATTCAATGTGAACAATTAATCGCCACATTAGCCTATACGTCACAACATCAAAATGGGATTATGTTTGTAACGGGTAAAGCTTTTTATAGAAAAAAGCCGTAGTGGACAAAATTAAATAGACGTAATTAAATGGACGTAATTATGAGTAAAGTAATTCTGCAAGGGCATATTCTAGTGCCAGACAACGACCTAAAAGCCGTCACACAAGCCTTGATTGTACACAAAGAACTGACACTGGAAGAACCTGGTTGTATCGTGTTTCGAGTCAGTCAAAGCACGCTTCAACCTAATCGCTTTGAAGTGTATGAAGAATTCACTAGCCGAGAAGCATTCGAAGCGCACCAACAGCGAGTCAAAGCCTCTGAATGGGGTGAAATCTCCCAGAACGTGACACGTCACTACCAAGTCACCGACGTTCCGACATCATAATGATACATCCGCTAGCCAACCACATCGTCACGTTGATCAAACAAGATCCCTTACGAATGCAGGTTTTAGACTGTGTCGCTCACCTGGATTTGCCGCAGTGCTATGTTGCTGCGGGCTTTGTGAGAAACCTCGTTTGGGATCACCTACATGGTTATGCCTCCCCGACTCCACTCAATGATATTGATGTGATCTACTTTGATCCCATTGATACCTCTTACGAATCGGATCTTCGATACGAGGCTCAGCTTAAACAACGGTTACCTGAATTGAATTGGCAAGTTCGCAATCAAGCCAACATGCACACCAGAAATGGGGATGAGTCTTACCAAAGCTCATTGGATGCGATGAGTTACTGGCCAGAGAAAGAGACCGCAGTGGCCGTAAAGCAAAGCCTCAATGGAGACATCGAATGTATTTCGTCTTTTGGTTTAGAGAGTTTGTTTGATTTGCAAATCACACCCAACCCAAAGCGTAACCGAGATATCTTTGATCAAAGAGTACAATCCAAGAACTGGCTGACCCAGTGGTCCAAGTTAACGATTAGTCACAGTTAACTAGCTTTCGAATTCAAAGCTAAAACCATTGACTAAAAGCCCAATCAGATCGAACATGCCCCCACTTGTTAGCTTATTAATTTATTAGCTTAGTAACTAATCAACTCATCAACCGCACGCGACCACTAACTGCTGCGCTCTCTCGTCATACTGAGTAACGACCATGAACCAACAATACATGCAGCAAGCTCTTGAAGCTTCGCGCCAAGCCCTACCCGATTGCCAACCAAACCCGCCAGTAGGGTGTGTTTTGGTGAAAGACGATAAGGTGGTGTCTGTTGGATACACGCAAAAAGTCGGCGGAAACCACGCCGAGGTTGAAGCACTCAATAACTATAACGACAAAACGGACGGAACAATGGAAGGGGTTACCGCTTACGTAACTTTAGAGCCATGTTCGTTTGTCGGCAGAACACCCGCTTGCGCCAATACATTGGTTAAAGCAGGTGTAAAACACGTAGTCGTGGCGATGCTAGACCCAGACCCTCGTAATAATGGTCGTGGAGTTGCCATCCTTGAATCGCACGGCGTGAAGGTGGATGTGGGGTTATGCCAAGCGCAAGTGAGCGCCTTTTTAACCCCTTACCTTGGTAAGTCCTAGATCTTAAACAGCCAGTATTAGTTCAATTTCACTCGATAAAGCGGATTGACTGGCTTATCGACAAAATACGACCAAATATGATCGTAGACGGCATGTTGGTTGGGGAACGGCGCTAACGCTTTTGCTTCTTCTAAATTACACCAGCGGTACTCGGTGTGTTCGTCATTCAGTTCAATCGCTTGGTTGGGTGGGCATAGCACCGCAAACACAGGGATTAGCTGAATCACATTCACGTGCGCCTCATAAAACTGCTCCAGAAACTGCGCGTTATACAAAGCTTCCACTTTAATTTGGGTCTCTTCTTCAAACTCGCGCACGATAGCCTGCCAGCCTGTTTCACCCGCTTCAATCGAGCCTGCGACGTGACACCAAAACTCACCTTTAACACGCTTCATTAATAGCATTTTCATTTGTCCGTCGCTCTCTGAAATAGCGACACCGGAAACAATCGAAGTATTGAGTGGAATCATAACGTTACCTTAGTTTTAATAAGAGGGCGGCAAGGCTACCACCCTTGGTTTGTTAGATTGTCTTCTATGATTAAAAACGAGAAGTTACTCATCAATTAATGGCGTTCAAGCCATAACTCATGGGTTCAGTGTTAACCATCTAGCTTAGCTATCCTGTAATAGAACCATTTCTTATTTGAGGCGTATTTCGATAAAGAGTAGAATCGCCGCCTTGTACTGTGTTTAAAGCCTTTAAACATACACAGTAGACTCACAACCATTTATCACCACGATATAAGTATTAATACGACTATGCACTCATCAAAACCAACGCACGACTCAGAAAACAGCCACACACCTGAGCATTGCTTCACTCGTTTTCAACAGCCGATCGAGTCATATTCGTTGCCTGAGCGTTTCACATTCCCGTTCTACTACGAACCGCACCCATTGTGTGAAATCGCTTCTCATCAGCTTCAACAATATCTAGAAACTCAAACCGACTGGCAGCATGACTTCGGACTTGATACTGACGCTGGTCGCGGCAAAATGTTTGGTGTGTTATTGGTGAAAAGCCCTGAAGGTGAATTGGGGTACTTCTCTGCTTTTTCAGGGAAAATCGCCGACCAGAACCTATTGCCCCACTTTGTGCCACCAGTATTTGACATGCTCAGCAGCGACAGTTTTTTCCATCAAGATACTGCCGACATGATGGCTGTGAATGCAAAATTCAAAGCACTACAAGCTAACGCAGAATACCTTGAGTTGTGCGAGCAACTGGCGCAGCAAAAAACGCAAGCTGAGCAAGAAATTGAAGCTCAACGTCTATTGATTATTGAAGGCCGAAAAACGCGTAAAGAACAACGTGAACAAGGTAAAGAAAACCTTGATGAGCAAGCCTTCGAGCAATTGAACAATGAGTTAAACAAGGCCAGTGTTGCCGACAAGAACCAGCAGAAGTACCTAAAACTCAACTGGGAACAGACCCTGCAAGTATTGCAGGCTAAAGTTGATGTTTTCACAACTCAACTGGCTGAGCTAAAAGAGCAAAGAGCACACATTTCTCATCAGCTTCAACACAAGCTGTTTTCACAATACGCTTTCCAAAATGCGGAAGGAAACGTTGAAGACCTTAACCAGATCTTTGAAAACACGCCAAACAAGATACCACCAGCAGGCTCTGGCGAATGCGCTGCGCCTAAATTGCTGCAATACGCGTACTTAAATGGTTACACACCATTGGCATTGGCTGAATTTTGGTGGGGTCGTTCACCGAAATCTGAAATCCGAAAGCACAAGAAATACTACGCCTCTTGCCAAAGTAAGTGTGTACCGATTTTAGGCCATATGATGAAAGGTCTAGAAGTCGATCCAAACCCATTGCTAGAGAACCCTGCTGAAGGCAAAGAGCTGGATATTCTGTTCCAAGATGAGCACATCGTTGTAATACACAAGCCGGCAGGTTTTCTATCCGTGCCGGGTAAAACCATCAAAGATTCCGCCTACACACGTGTTCAAGAAATGCATCCCGACGTTGAAGGACCATTTGTTATTCACCGCTTAGACATGGCAACCTCGGGTATTCTAATTTTCGCTCTCACACGACGTGCGAACAAGAGCTTGCAGAAGCAGTTCATTACTCGTGAAGTCGAAAAGCGATACGTGGCAATGATTGAAGGCGTTCTAGCAGAAGATGAAGGCTATGTTCGACTGCCATTGCGTGGTGATTTGTATGACCGCCCTCGTCAGATTGTCTGCTTCGAACACGGCAAGCCTGCAGAAACCAAATGGGAAGTGATTGAGCGAAACGAGCAAACCACTAAGGTCTACCTGCACCCTAGAACAGGGCGTACACATCAGTTGCGTGTTCACTGTTCACATGAAGAAGGCCTTAACATGCCTATCGTCGGTGATGGCCTATATGGCAATAAAGCCGACCGATTGCACTTACACGCGGAAAGACTTGCGCTGCACCACCCGGTGACCAAAGAGTGGATGGAGTTTCAGTTCGACGCCGAATTCTAAAATATCTCATTAATAACGAGTCTTAATGAAAGGAGCCACAACGCTTGTGGCTCCTACCTCTTTTGGGTATATATCCGCGCTTATTGCACTACATCAAGATTCACTTTGTTGTGAAGAGTAGCATGCCCACCTTCTTCTCTCCTTGAGGCCTTTGATATGTCATCAGCTGCTTTGAACTTACAACCTAACAAACTGACTTCCCCATTAATTGCGACTCAAGCACCAAGCTTGAAGCCACTTACACCCAAAAAGCCAGACTTAAACTCGGCAATGCTTAACTTAATTGAAGAAGTTAAAAACGAACTCCCACTTTACGAGTCAGAGACGTTTATCTGTGGTCCAAAAGGAAATTGCTCGGGTTGCTCTAAGAAACTACTTGAGATGGTCGACAGCGAGTTAATGTATTGGGAGCACAGTATTTCCATTGGCCAAGGCCCTAACTTCGAAGAACTGCGCCGCTTTGGTAAACTATGCAGCAGCGTTCGACGCGGTTTAGAGCGTAACGGTTTAGTCGAAAAGCGCCCAAAGAAAAGATAACAAGCCAACTCGATAATCATTACAATGTGTCGCTGGCGATTACAAGCTACCCTGATTGGGCTGGAAACCTATATTTACATGCTTATATTTCAGATCCGACCTTGCATTAAATTACCCATACAAAACGAGAGAAAAGTCACAATGTGGCGTTAATTTCGTATCAAAATAGCACATGGTAACCGATATTACCGCCACTTAATCACACGCCTATAGAACCAAGAATGTTTCGCTCCATTTTTACTTTTTTGATACTTATTTTTAGTACTTGCCAAATAACTTACGCTGAACCTTTAAGATTGCCAGGTAAACCGAATGACAAAAAACTGCACCTTACTTTGGTTCAAGAAATTGTTAATCGCTCGAGCCGATTCGATGAAATCGAGTTTGTCTATCAAGCAACAGGGGAACCTGCTCAATCAAGAGTTATGGCGGATTTAGAGTCGGGAGAGATTGACCTTTATTGGTCAGCGACCAGTCTCGACATGGAAAAACGCTTTGCTCCAATATTGTTCCCTATATATCGAGGAATGCTTGGTATGCGAATCGGATTAATTCATGAAAAAGATAAACAATTACTCGCAAACGTAAGATCTAAAGCGGATTTCACGCGCTTTAAAGTTTGTTCAGGGAAAACATGGCCAGACACATTCATTCTTGATGCCAATGGTATAAAAACCGCTAAATCGCTTAAATATCCAAATATTTTTGAGATGATGCTTGCTGGTAATCGGTGCCACTTGTTTGCTCGTGGTGTCATGGAACCATTTGCAGAAATGCAATCATACCCAGAACTACCTTTAGCTGTTGATAGTCATGTCATGCTCCGCTATCGCATGCCATATATGCTCTTTGTCCAAAAAGAAAACACAAAACTTCAGCAACACATCACAGAAGTGGTTGAAGAAATTTTCGCTGATGGCACCTATGAGAAACTCTTTTTCGAAGACTCCGAAGTAAGAATGGCGCTCTCACGGGCCAACCTTTCAGAGCGAACTATTATCGATCTTGAAAATCCATATCTGACCGAAGACACCCGCTCTATCCCAGAAAAATATTTCTTTGATCCGCTTGCCAACTGAGTACATTTTTATGAACCAAATAACAAAAAAAATGGTTTTACTGATCGCTGCAGTGATGCTTATTGTTGCTGCTATCGCTTTGCCAATCCAATTTATGATTAACCAATCAAACGTTACTGATAAATCTTCACAAGAAATCCAGCGTATAACCTCTGAATTAAGTGTGATATTGCAAGAACCTGTTTATGCATACGATAAGACACTGATACTTAATATCATTGAAGCGTATTCAAATAATGACGTAATCGCAAACATTCAAGTGCTCGATCAAAATAACAACATATTAGGTAGTGTTAATCCACGTGACATTGATGAATCCTCATCGATGGCTATTTCATGGGATTCATTGCCTATCGGTAAAGTTAATGTTGGTTTTAACCATGATGTGACGAATGCTAATTTAATGAACTCTATGCAACTTGCGATTAGTATTTTGCTTTGCATATTTATTGCTAGCCTGATTCTGATTTCCATAGTCCTCGATAGAAAAGTCGTCAGGCCCATCAAAAACATGGCTGATTCAATGAATGAAATTGCTTCTGGTGGAGGAGACCTCACTTCACGTGTTGCGGAAGTAGGCAATGATGAAGTCACATCACTTGCGAAAGCATTCAACCAATTCGTTGCTACTATTCAATCTATCATTCTCGAAACATCGAACACGACCAAACTGTTGGATAAGAGTGGCCACGGTATATCGCAACTACGTGATGAAATGAACCAACAAAGCCAACGACAATCTTTGTTAACTCAAGAAAGTTTGCACAGCATTGAGCAATTTGATTTAGCAACCAAAGAAATTGCTGTTCATACGGAAAATACGCTGTATCAATCAAATGATGCACTCGAGCTTTGTCAGCAAAGTGGTCACACAATCGATATCAATGAACGTAATATTGATGACTTGGTCGTAAGTCTGGAAAGTGCAGCGGAATGTGCGAATTCACTAAAAGTAAGCAGTGATGATATAGGTCGAGTGATTGTAGTCATCAAAGCGATTGCGGAACAAACTAATTTATTGGCATTGAATGCAGCTATTGAAGCGGCACGGGCCGGTGAGTCTGGCCGTGGTTTTGCGGTTGTTGCGGATGAAGTGCGCTCATTAGCGTCTAAAACCCATGATTCAACCAATGAAATTGAATCTATTATTGAACGCCTACAAAAAGAAGCAAACGAGTCATTTGTTGCAACACAGAGCTCGAAAGCTTTAGTGGAGCAAACAAAAACCAGCGCAGATGAAATACAGCAAGCACTATCGAGCATTATCTCTTCCGTAACGTCCATCAATGGCATGGTAGATTCTGTTGCATCCGCCTGCGAAGAGCAGTCAAACGTTAGTTCAAAAGTCGCAAATGACATGCAGTCTCTTGATAGTAGTGCAAAAGAACTAGTTAACGTGAATGACGATTTGGCAAACGTATCCAATGATATCTTGACGCAAACTACTGTCCTCTCCACTCAGATTGCTAAATTTAAGTTCTAAGTATACCCTCAAGCCAGCATAGGTACTTGCTGGCTTGAACCTTTCAACTCGATGTTAAACATTTAGAGGTCACAAATCCTTGCTGATTTTAGAGCTTTGAGATAACTAATCATACAAAACCTAAAGATACTATCACACCAATTAAAAACCTATTTTGGACAACGGAGAGCCACCTTGAAGAGACCACAACCAGTACTGGGAAAGACCGGTATGCTATTTTTTCTCGTCATAATAAGTGCTTTCCCTCCATTGACCATCGACCTTTACCTACCTGCGCTTCCGCAGATGGTCGAGGTGTTTAATACTGACCGCTCAATGGTCAACCTAACCCTGAGCAGCTACTTCGTTACTTACGCTATAGGTCTTTTGTTCTGGGGGCCGCTCAGCGAAAAATTTGGTCGTAAGCCGATCCTATTAATTGGATTAGCGGGTTATATGGTCGCGAGCATATTGTGCGCGATGACCAATAGCATCGAACAGCTAATTGGCGCTCGTGTATTCCAAGCCTTTGCTGGTAGTGCTATCACCGTTATCGCTACTGCCATCGTAAAAGATCTTTATGATGGGCGAGAACGTGAAAAGATCATGGCGACTATCATGTCACTGGTGATCATCGCGCCAATGGTTGCGCCTGTACTTGGTGCCTTTCTACTGAAAATTGCGTCTTGGCGAATGATGTTCGTCACCCTCGCCATTTTTGGTGCATTTGCGTCAGTTTTAGCTTGCTGCTATCGAGAAACACTCGAAACCAAATACCAAGGTTCTATGTTCCGCTCATGGGGAAGAATGGGCGTGGTCATGAAAAACCGCTCGTTCCTCAAGCTGCTGGTCATTTTCTCTATCATACCGATGGCATTGATGGGCTTTCTTGCGGCGGGTTCTTATATCTACATCGATCGCTTTGGATTGACCGAACAACAGTTTAGCTACGCATTCGCATTCAATGCATTGTGCGCCTCATTTGGTCCAACAATTTACATGAAGTTGTCCTACCGAATGCCGGTTCAAAAGGTCATCTCAGGGTGCTTTGCTTTATTAGCGCTTGCGGGCATCTTCACCCTAACCATTGGTGACCTGTCCCCTTGGTTCTTTATGTTCATCGCTGCACCAGCGACACTGATGGCGATCATCATGCGAGTACCGGGTACCAACTTGATGTTGAACCAACAAGATCATGACACAGGCTCTGCCGTCGCACTGATACAGTTCTTCAGCATGATTTGTGGTTCGCTTGGTATGATATTAGTTTCAATACGCCCAGAGTCACTGATTGAAAACCTAGGCTTTATTCAATTATCCATCGGTACGCTAGGCGGCCTGATGTGGCTAATGGTCAGAAACAAAGAGTTCGTGACTCATAAGCTGAATTAAGCCCTTCCAAGATAATCACTGACAGTATGATTCGATAAACCTGAGGAATGGTGACTAATTAAAATCATTCCTCTGATAGAAATCTAGAGCGAAACCTTGATGGTGTTAAGCCGATGATTTTCATAAAGACTTTTCGAAAGCTATTTACGTCCTCATAGCCAACTAGGTAGCTAATCTGCTCAACTGGTTTGTGCGAGCTTTCTAATAACTCGCATGCACTTTGAATACGCACGTGTTGGATATAATTGATAGGCGTAAAACTGGTCGCTTTGGTAAATTGTCGGATAAAGGTTCTTCGTGTCATGAAGGCTTCTTCCGCCAATTGATCGAGCGACAAAGGGAGATGATGATGCTTCTGAATAAAACGCTGCACCGACACAATCTTGTCATTGCCGTGAGCATAATTCGGCACAAAACTCTGATAGTAGCGCTGCTCTCTCAAACCCGTATCAAGCACTAGGTATTTACCGAGATTACGAGTATTGGTCGGCGTCGTATATTTAGTCAGGATAAACAGAGCCAGATCCATCCACGACATCAAACCACCTGCGGTGATAATGTCAGCATCATCGATCAAGATTTTGTCGACATCAACATCGACCTCAGCATACTGCTCCGAAAACTGTTGCTGCGCTTTCCAATGCGTTGTCACGGTTCGTCCTTGCAACAAACCCGTTCCCGCCAAAATAAACACGCCCGCGCAAGCAGAACACAGGATCGCCCCACGTTGATGAGACTGCACAAGGTAGTCCAACAGCCCTTCATCTGGCTCTAGGTAGTATCTGCCATCTAAGTTTGGCGGCACTAGAATAATGTCGGTCTTTGAGTTCTCAAGTGATTCGTTGGTCGACTTAGACAAGTCGTCATGAGGCTTAATTTCAACATGAAACTGAACCTGCTCATTGGAAGACTCAATGCCATTAGCCAACTGAAGAAACTCTTTCACTCCAAACACGGCACTTTGCAAAGAGCCTGGGTAGTCGATGATTTCGACCATAATTGATTTTGTCACTATTGCCATAGAGTCCGTCATTTTTGACGTGCGATAAAAACTACAGAGTATTCATAATATCCCTACACCGCAACACACCAAATACAAAGGTATAGACTATGAAGAACACTGCATTACTACTTATCGACTTTCAAAATGACTATTTCCCTTCATACGAGGATGCAAAGTGGACACTGTCTGAAACAGAAAAGGCAGCCGAAAAAGGTGCTCAGTTATTACAGGCTTTCAGAGACAAGCAACTACCAATCGTTCATGTGCGCCATGAATTTTCAACCAACGAAGCACCCTTCTTCTTGCCAGATTCAGACGGTGCTCAAATCCACAACAGCGTGACTCCGCTAGAGGGTGAACCTGTTATCGTAAAGCATCAAATCAATAGCTTTAGAGATACTGAACTGAACAAGGTGCTAAAAGATCAAGGCATTGAGAAACTGATCATCGTTGGCGCAATGAGCCACATGTGTATTGATGCTGTGACTCGTGCAGCTACCGATTTAGGCTACGAATGCCACGTAGCGCATGATGCTTGCACAACCTTAGACATGGAATTCAACGGTGTTAAGGTTCCCGCTGCGCATGTCCATGCGGCATTTATGGCCGCACTGAGCTTTGGTTACGGCAATGTCGCGACCGCTAGCGAGCTTGAAAGCCAACTTTAATAAAGCTCAAAACCGTCCACAATGGCGGTTTTGTCTATATTCAAATCAGAATTAGCTTCCAAACAATTCGTTCAGGCGCAAAAAAGGCCCCTGTCGGAGCCTTCTTATCAAAATCAGTGATCACTCAGTTTGGTCAATTACTACTAAGCGTTAGCCACTTTACGCGCTGGGTGTTTAATAAACACAGCGACTACAGCCACGATTGCAAGCGCGAAACAGTAGTAAGAGTTAGACACGATCTCTAGCGGCGATAGGTTAAACACAGAGCCCAATAGCAACACCTGAGCACCGTAAGGCAATACGCCTTGAATCACACACGAGAAGATATCCAACAAGCTTGCAGAGCGACGTGGAGATACATCGTTCTCTTCAGCTAATTGACGAGCAACACTACCAGAAACAATGATTGCTACGGTGTTGTTTGCCGTACATAGGTTCACCATTGATACCAAGCCAGCAATACCTAGCTCACTTGCGCGGCCATTTGCTTGCTTAGAGTGTGAAGAACCAAACGCACGAATCAAACCGCTCACTAAGTTAGTCAGAAACGCTAATCCACCTTGGCGACGCATCAACTCACTCAAACCACCAATCAGCATCGACAGTAAGAAGATCTCTTGCATGTTACCAAAGCCTGCGTAGATGTCTTGAGCGTAATCCGTCATACCGTAGTTCTCAATAGAACCTAGGCTCACTCCACCCGCTAGCAAGATACCAATCGTCAACACAACGAACACATTCATGCCCGATACCGCAAGGATTAGGATAGTGATGTACGGAAGGACTTTCAGCCATTCAATTGGGCCTGTTTCAGGTACCTGAGTTGCCGTGCTGTTGAAAGCAAAGATAACAATCGCGATAAGTGCAGCAGGAAGTGCAATGCGGATGTTCTCTTTAAACTTATCTCTCATCTCACAGCCTTGCGAGCGTGTCGCGGCAATCGTGGTATCAGAGATGATAGAAAGGTTATCACCAAACATAGCGCCACTTAGCACTACGCCAGCGGTTAGAGGAATACTCATGCCAGCTGAGTCAGCAATGCCTAGTGCAACAGGAGCAACCGCAGCGATAGTACCCATAGAAGTACCCATTGCCGTCGCAATGAACGCCGAAATAAGGAAGATGCCCGGTAGGATCATGCTCGTTGGGATAGCAGATAGACCAAGGTTTACCGTCGCGTCCACACCACCAGAAGCTTTAGCCACAGCAGCAAAAGCACCCGCCAATAGGTAGATCATACACATTGCAATAATGTCTTTGTGACCCACACCACCTAAGAACTGCTCGATCGCACGGTTCAATTTATCTTTGCTCAATAGCAACGCCAACATCACGGCAGGCAGAGCCGCAATCGGAGCTGGAAGCTGATAGAAAGCAAAATCGACGCCTTGTAGCGACAGATACGTACCCACGCCAATAAACAGCGCAAGAAAGACAATCAGAGGGATAAGCGCCACTGCAGAAGGGGCAATTACCGCGTTAGAATTTTTTGAATTGGACATGGAACGACAACACAATAGAACAGGAAGGTGAGCAGACTAATGTCACACTTAGAACTTGTCAACGTCTAGACGTCTAAACGCCTAATTTAATGCAAAGTAATAAGAACCCTATTGAGCATCACGTAATAAAAAAGGCTATTTACTCATCAGTAAACAGCCTTTCGATAACAGATAGTGCGCCGCTAGAAGTTAGCGTTTCTGCTTGAACGTCACTTGGTATTCGCCAATGCCTTCGTAGTGGAAGGTCGTTGGTTTATCGAATTCCATTTCCACGATACCGCAGTAAGAGCCCGTGATAATGGCTTCACCCGCTTGGAAATCAACACCACGACGTGTCATGTAGTTAATCAGCCAGTAAATTGGGCTTGGTGGCAGTGTATTCGGGTGCTTACCGTCGAATGCTTGAACTTGCTCGCCTTGAGTCACTTCAATACTGATCTCTGCAGAAGTGAACGCTTTTTCGCGATCAATCTCAGAGCCAATAAATAGACCTTGGTTTACTAGGCCATCGGCCAGCTTTTCATAGAACTCAGCGCCGCTGTCATCCGCAAAACGAGACTGCATTAACTCAAGTGCCATGTGGCAAGAACCAATCGCTTCGTTGATTTGCTCTTCGCTGTAGCCTTCTTGGCTTGCAGGCAGGCTCTTAGCAAGCGTAAATGCGATTTCAGGCTCAACGCGTACTACGCCGTTGTCAGCAAACAGTTCACAAACTTCGCCTTGTTGAACGCTGCCCGAGAAGATTGGCGCAACAACAAACTTGTCTTCAGCCAGAGGAAGTAAGCACTTCCAACCGCCGACTTTATCGCTTTTCAAATCGATCATTGAAGATTGGATCTTTAGCGCATCTTCCAAGTTATTCGGACGGTACTGTTCGTCCAATCTTGGTGCTTTGGTGCCAGCAACACGACGACTCAACAGTTCTTCAGCTGCTTGTTTAAATACATTTGTCATATAATACCACCTTTAGTTTTATGACCAGTATAATATCGGATTTCTTAAAGCTTGAATAGACAATTCAACAACGGTGCTACACCGAAAATTCAGCCATCAATTTTCGCATATTCTAGACGCAAACAACTGAAACTATTTTGATTTAAATGTAAAAAAGCCAGTAAGTTCGTTACTGGCTTTTCGATGTGTTGCTGATGGTTAGGCTTTACTGCCCTTTCAACGTCTTCTTCAAATTCTGCATGAAGTTTCTGAAGTGAGGCATAAAATCAACAAACAGAGGGTGTTTTCTATCTTGCATCATCAATGGGCCTAACAAGCGAATGCTCACTCCTAGTCGCGCTGCTGATTGCTCATCTAAGCCGCTGTCATGTTTGATCTTCTCAACAATCGCGAACATATCTTCTCTGTCTTCAATTTCAAACTGCATGGTTTGAAGTTCACGATCTTCTTTGATGTTCACTTCTTCGATAGTGATACGGTAGTTATTGTGTTTGCCTGTGAATGCTTTCATTTGGACCTCCTAAAATGCTTAAAAAGTGTTTTGGTTAGCTCTTCATGAATCGTTCGAGCTTAGGTTTAACCGTCATCGACATCACGACCATGATCGCAAGGCCAATGGGAAGTGCGGCAATAAATCCATTAAACCATCCACTGGTAAACGCCGATGTATCCGAAAATCCAATGTTATTTGCCGCTGTTACAAATGCCATCATGGACTCCATTATGAATGCCATGATCAGTCCTACGATCAGGTTGCGAACTTTCTCGCTATAAGTTGTGAACACTCTAGCAACGGCTTTGGTGACTAAAGCCATCATCACCGTGCCCATTGGCATCATGATCACGACAACAAGGGCTAACGAAGAAAGCCAGTTGCCAATAAATTCCTCGCCGAATCCGACATTCATGTAAGTCATCACAGCCGTTAAACTGCCGCCAATCGTCAGCATTAAGCTCATCATGACCAAAACTTTGTATAAAACCGGTGTGCCTTTTTGCTCAGGAAGAGTTGGCGTTAGAGTTGCTTGAATCGTCATATCTATTTCCTGTCTTGAATTTACGAACAATTAAGTTGATAATGTCAACTATAAATACAGTAGTTGATAATGTCAACTATATTTCTAAGGATAGTTTATGTCTGATAACACATCGCTAGAATCAATCTTTCGTCTAGTGCACTCTTTGAAACGTCAAATGAGCGAACAGATTGAGAGCTTAGACTCAGAGATCGCACCTATGAACATTCGTGTCATGAAGATCATTACTAAGAAGTCTCCATGTACCGCTATCGATATCGCACACTTCCTAGATCGTGATAAAGCACAGGTCACTCGGCTCATTAATGCCTTGATCAATCAGGAACTTGTGAAGAAGTCTCCGAACCCGGAAGACAAGCGCAGCCAGTTATTGGTTCTGACTGATAAGGGTCAAGAGATCATGAGTAAGGTCTCGGATATCGATCGAGACATGCTGAAGAGAATGACCAAAGGCATGGCCGAAGACGAGTTAGAACAATTCAGAAAAATTGCGAAGAAAATGGCGCAGAACTTAGAAAGCTGATCTTAAAAATAAAACGAAAAAACGCCACCGAATCGTAAGATCGGTGGCGTTTCGTGTATAAGTTGGGTTGTACAGCTTAGTGGTTTAGCTATGTCTATTTGGATGACAGCTCTAATTCGATGCTAGTTTCCACCATGCCTGAACAGGTACAGGCTCTGAGATCACCAAACGTTCACCCATCACCGGGCTTACCATTTGTACATCTCGCTCTTTGCTTATCGCCAGTGCTTGTTCCATTGGGTCTTGCCAATCATGCATAGAAAGGTCGAAGGTACTGTTGTGGATTGGCATCATCACCTTACCTTGCAGATCAATGTGTGCCTGAACACTCTGTTCTGGGAACATATGAATATCCGCCCAAAGTGAGTTATACGCACCCGTTTCAACCATGGTTAAATCAAACGGCCCAAAACGGTCGCCAATCTCTTTAAAGCCATTGAAGTAACCAGAATCACCGCTAAAGAAGACTTTCTTGTCTGAAGCGTTAATAACCCAACTGCCCCACAGTGTTTGGTCACGATCAAGCAAGCCACGACCAGAGAAATGCTGTGTCGGTGTCAACGTGAACTCAATGTCTGAGGCCGTTGCCGATTCCCACCAGTTCAATTCGATGATCTTCTCTTTATCCACGCCCCACTTTTCCAACAGTGCGCCCACTCTTAATGGCACTAAGAACGTCCCTACTTTGTCGGCTAATACCTTCACGGCACCTTTGTCTAAATGGTCGTAGTGATCGTGGCTGATCACCACCACATCAATATCGGGTAGGTCTTGCAGTGTGATTGGTGTCGGATGAAAACGCTTTGGTCCCATCCATTGCACCGGTGATGCACGATCACTGAACACAGGGTCAGTCATCACTAACTTGCCATCCAGCTTCATCATCACGCTTGAGTGACCTAAGCGGTAAGCAACGTCGTCTTGTTCTTCGATCAATTGCTCAGCTGTCATTGGAATCAAAGGCAATGCAGCGCGCGGCACTGGCTCGTTTCTTTCCACAGTCACGTATGCTTTCAAGATTGAAAAAATATCAGACATACCCGATTTGTATTCCAACTCACTGTTAGCAAACTTCTTTGGAAGCTTATCTAGATTGTCGTTTGATTGTGAACCTGTGCTTACGATAGCGACCACGGCAAGTACTCCTAAAATCGGTAATAGATATTTTTTCATTGGTATCTCTTTAACCGTTGGGATAGACCCAACACATAAACTACACCGACTAGTTTATATGCCAAAACCAAAAAGTAAACCACCGAGTGTAATTTTTAATTTATCTAGACGTAAGCGTGTCAAAGTCGATTTTGGAAAAACCAACTTTGGCAACGAGTTAACTTAGTTATTTAGCTAGTCAGAAAGGTTAATCAGCAGACCATACATTCTTGAAATCTGGCCATCCCCAGTTGGTGATGGCTACGTTTTTAAGAATCCCTTGGAAACGAACGGTCTGTAAGTGATGGAACATAGGCACTAACCAATAATCTGAGATCAGAGTAGACGCGATAGGTTCTAGCTCTGCCAAGTAATTAGGCAGTTCCACGGATGCTTTATGACTATCCAAGCGCTGCTTGAGCCAATCGCTGTTCATCTCTCCTAAAGCAGAGTGCAAAACAGGATCGTTCATCATCCACGAGAACAGCGAAGACGGAGCATTGTCATCGAGGTTCAAGTTACACAGCACCAAGTCCTCCTTTAACTCGCCACTCTGAGATAACTGAGCCAATTCTCGAAAACTGTAGGTGTTCACCTCAACTTCCACACCATATCGTTTGAGTATGTCAGATACGCAAATCGCACATCGATACAACGCATAATAATCGTAAACCGCTATACTCATCTTTTTCGGCAGTTGTGTCTCTTTCGAAGGCGTTCGATACAATTTCTGCCAACTTGGCAGTATATTTTGAGCTAAAGAGACACTAAACAGACCCTTGTTATGTTCCAACTGTGACAAAATCGCTTGTGGGTTGGTCAGTTGTGAAAGGTATTTGCGCTGCTCATTATTTAGTGGGTTAGCCGCTGAGTTCTGATTGAACAGGATAAACAAGCATCCATCCTCGACTCGGCTACGAAGGCCGTCTGTGTCTGCTGAAACAAGTTCCGCATCGCTTTTCCCTAATTGATGGAAACAAGAAGAATTTCCATAAGGCGATACGTGCATTTGGCTGTCATCGAAACGAGCAGTGCCCGTCATTGATTCCTCAAACTGCCAGATAGTCACCTCATCGGTTAACGAGCGGCAACCATAATAGTGTTCAAATGCGGCAAGCTTGATTCGTTCATTATTGGTCTCAACCACTTTGAAGGGGCCGGTTCCAATCACAGCATGAGAGACCGAATTTAATGGCGATGGCTCTCGTGTGACTTGCGCAGCAGGTTGAATCGAATACTTAACGCCAGCCAATAAGCCCGCGAACCCGGTGTCTGCTTTGGTGAGTTGAAAGCTGATCCTCAATGGCTGTTCACTGTAGATGGAAGAAACATGATCTAACTCAGCTTGATAGAAAGGCAGAGCTTGTAAAGCAGTAAACAAAGCAACCAGCTGCTTGGCATCAACTGGCTGACCATCATGAAATGTCAGACCGGGGCGCAGATAGAAAGTCCAAACCAGTTGCTCAGTGTCATATTCCCAATGGTGAGCTAGTTCAGGCTTTAACTCACCTTTACCATTACACGTCACTAGGCAGCTAAACACCTGTCTGATCAAAAATCGTTCGCTACTGCGGTGTATATGGTGCGGAAACAAATCCTCAAACTTACGCTTATAGGTTAATTGAACGTGCAGCAGCCCTTCACGCATGGTCGCGCCGGAAGTTTCTTGCAGTAAAGAACCAAACACAGCGCGGTCATTATCCAATATGGAAAGTGCTTTTTCGTACTTGCCCTGCTCTATCAGTTTAATTGCAACATGCTGCGCCAACTCTGAATTGCTAAAACGCAGTGTTAAGTTAGAGCGTTGATTCCTGCCAACTTTTGGCTCCCACACCACCCATTCAGCTTGATGCATCTTACCAAGTAAAGTTCGAGCGTGACGCAAGCTTGTAAACAGCATATCCGCTACTTCGGCTAGGGTGACTGAATGAGAAATGTTTGGCTCGAACGATTCTAGCCGCGTGTAGTAACGCATCATGTTTAGATCAGACAAATAGTGAACCTTTTAAAGATAGCTCTTCCTAATTAAGCTCATTATAAAACACATTCATCAAAAAGTAGTGTAATGCGACCAAAACAGGAACAACCAATAAAAATACCATCTGTTTTTTAGTTCCTCTTAATTATCCATAATGAACGGGTCAGCAACAAACCATAGGTTGTAAATAAAGCCTAACCAGAGAGAGTAATGACCATGAGAAAATACTATCTTAACAAGCTAAAAAGCACCTGCAGTAAGCTCGAAAGAGAAGCACTACGAACACTTTTAGATCTATGTAACTGGCGTTATTAGTACACTTTTTAGCACCGAGTAAACGCGAGTTGGGTACAACCTAATATGCTCCTACCCCCAATATGAGTTAGGTCTCAACTCGCTTTTCCATTCCAATTCCCCTCTCAAGCCTGCTGTACCAATAACTCACACAATCGATAAATTTCCGTTGTCGACTCGACAAATTTAATTCGTTTTCTTAGTTGAACGAAAAGCCTTAAGGTTCGCCCCGAAGCAAGCAAGGAGCCTCAGAAAAAACTGAAAGCTCAGCTAACAACTCATTTATTTGCAGTTACCAATCAGGTATTAACTAAGGAAACGCCATGCGTATCGCAATTCTTTCTCGCAACGAAAATCTATACTCTACCGCTCGTCTAAAGCAGGCTGGAGAAGCACGTGGTCATCAGGTCGATGTTATCGACACGTTGCACTGTGATATAGATATCGCGAGTAACAATCCGAAGATTCGCTACATGGGTGAAGAGCTACCTCAATACGATGCTGTTATTCCACGTATTGGCGCTTCCATTACCTTTTACGGAACTGCGGTTGTTCGCCAATTCGAAATGATGGGCACTTTTTGTATCAATGAGTCAGTAGCAATCAGTCGTTCTCGCGACAAACTGCGCTCACTACAACTGTTGTCTCGCAAAGGTATTGGCTTACCAAAAACAGGTTTCGCTAGCCGCCCAGACAAAATTCAAGACCTGATCAAAAACGTAGGTGGCGCACCACTTGTGATCAAGCTACTTGAAGGTACTCAAGGTATCGGTGTAGTTCTAGCTGAAACAAACAAAGCAGCAGAAAGCGTTATCGAAGCGTTCATGGGTCTAAAAGCGAACATCTTGGTTCAAGAGTTCATTGAAGAAGCAAATGGCGCAGACATCCGTTGTTTTGTTGTTGGCAACAAAGTAATTGCTGCAATGAAGCGTCAAGCTGGTGAGGGTGAATTCCGCTCTAACCTGCACCGTGGTGGTACTGCTCAACTGGTTAAACTAACCAAAGAAGAGCGCGCAACAGCAATCAATGCAGCGAAAATCATGGGACTAAACCTATGTGGTGTAGATATTCTACAATCTAAGAACGGCCCAGTGGTAATGGAAGTAAACTCTTCTCCAGGCCTAGAAGGCATCGAGAAAGCAACGGGTAAAGATGTAGCAGACATGATTTTCGAGTTCATCGAGAAGAATGCAAAACCAAACGCTAACCGTACTCGTGGCAAGGGCTGATTGAATACCGATAACTCATGATTGGAAAGAAAATGAACAATAAAATGATCATAGGGAATACCGAAGCACTTTGCTTACCAGAGTTAGGGATAACTGGACTACATACACGTGTTGATACAGGGGCTAAAACCTCTTCTCTACACGTAGACAATCTACTATGTGTTAAATCAAATGGTGAGAAATTCGTAGAGTTCGACCTTCACCCAGACGTTTATCACCTAGAAGAGACGGTGCGCTGCAAGGCGAAACTGAAAACAAGTAAGAAAATTAAATCATCTAACGGCGAAGTTGAACACCGTTGCGTGATTGAAACCATGCTAAGAATCGGTGGCCAACAATGGCCGATCGATATCACGCTAAGCAACCGTCAAGACATGACTTACATGATGTTGCTTGGACGTCAAGGCATGAGTGACAAAGTGATTGTTGACCCTGCGGGTGAATTCCTGCTGACTCACTAATCCGAGTCATCGTAGCCGCTCCACAGGTTATAACTAAAGCTACTCACAACGATATAAGGCCAGTCTCATGACTGGCCTTATTGCTATCTATTTTTCTATTTCTACTTTCAGCTCTGAATACACGACTTTGCATTCAAGCTTCTGATCTATTTCTTCGATTTACCATGAGATTGAAAACCAAATCGCCCAATCGATAAAAGTAATTTCTTGGTTTTGATTTTCGTCACTCGCCAATGTGTAACAGGCCTTCTTGGGGCACTCATCAACAGGTGTTCAAAAGCCTTCTGACTGAAATCGACTTGCCCACCATGCGCCACCAGCAAGGTATCGAGCTGCATGTCATAAATGCGCGATACAGACGCTCGATACTTATTAGGGTGAAAGATAGGAAACGGCGGAATCAGCTTCTTCTTAACCTCGACCATTAAATCGGCCACATAAGCCACGCTGTGTGATGGGCAATAGACCGAGAGATCACGGTCGGTATGGCCCGGTGTTTCAAGAACCAACCAATCATCAAACCCTGGAATACTATCCCCATCAGACAGCTTGTAGTCCGGCTTTAACTTTCTTGAATACCATAGGTTTGCTTTAGGCTTGCCTAAGCGGTTCGCCATCCACCTAGCAAGCGCTAAGTCGGTCAGGTGCATCAAAATGCCATCGATGCCGTGATACCAATCTTTGTCTCGGTTTGCTGCCACCAAGTTACAGCTCGTGAGCTTTCTGAGCTTGTGCGCTGCCCCTGCATGGTCAGGATGCATGTGTGTAACAACCACAGTATGTAGGTCGCTAAATTCACGGCCAAGCTCATCTTCAATGAAAGCCCTAAGATGAGGAATATCCGCACGGCACGCACCATCAAGTAACAGCAACCTATCTGGGTACTCTACGAGATACATGTCTTGGATATAGCCTTTGATGGTATGCAGCTGCAAAACCGCTCCTTGTGATAAAACAACTGGTCAGACCTATACAATAGCAAATTCAACTTCAATTGTGATCATTTTGTTAAAGACAACAATCTAAAACCGGATAGAGAACCCGAATCAAGATTTCTATTGGTATTCACTCAATTACTCAATTCCAATTCAACTCAGTGCACAGGAACAAATTCCAAAGATTGCCATCAATTTCATCCGATATTTTTCAGCATTATCGAATGCCCGCATTGCCGTAAACCTTACTCTATAGGCCTTGCTACTCTAGCCTCCACATGTTTTATCGTGACGACAAAACATGTGATTTGTTGGCCTGAGTTATTAGGACTATATATGCGCCTCTAATTTATTGTCTGAGTGCTATACATGAACCAATTAATCGATGCTCTTTCTACCCAAGGTTATTTCGTTTGGGATGACTTCTTAACTCAAGAAGAAGTGGTGGCATTGAGGGATTGCATTCCAGAGAACTGGAAAAAGGCTAGGATTGGCCGTAACGATGAAGTAACGCGAGAGTCGACCATTCGTAGTGACAAGATTCAATGGGTGCGCCGCGATATGGGTCAGCCAGCATCTCTGTTCCTAGACAAAATGGAACAAATTCGTTTAGCGGCAAACCAAGCGTTCTTTTTGGGTCTGTTCGAGTACGAAGCGCACTTTGCTAAATACGAAAAAGGCGACTTCTACCAGAAGCACTTAGACTGCTTCAAAGGCAATGAGAACCGCCGTCTGACTACCGTGTTCTACATGAATGACGAGTGGACAGAAGAAGACGCAGGTGAGCTTGTAGTTTACGACCTACAAGACAATCACATCGCAACCATTCCGCCAAAATCAGGTCGTCTGTTTGTGTTCTTATCTGAGCAGTTCCCACACGAAGTTCTGCCAACCAACACAGAACGATTCAGTATCGCAGGTTGGTTCCGTATCAACGGCGTGAAAGACAACCAACTCGATATCGCACACTAAAGCGAGGTTCGGGTCAAAGCCTCATCTCATCCAAAGCCTCTCCACTCGAGAGGCTTTTCCTCTTAGTACTGCTAGGAAAGTACTAAGAGGAAAATATCACTTTTATGAGCCGAATCCTGTGTAGAGACTCTTGCCCAGCAATTACTCTGGCGTATTCGGGAAAACTGATATTTAATAAATATTTACGATGCGCATTCAAGAAGGATTAATTATGTCATCTATCATCGTAGGTCACCGTGGTGTAGCGGGTACTCACCCAGAAAACACCAAAGCAAGTATTGAACAAGCCGCTAAACTTGGCTTGAAATGGATTGAAGTCGATATTCAGCAAACTCAGGATGATGAGCTTGTCGTTTGCCACGACCACACTCTCGAGCGCTGTAGTGATGGCAAGGGTCGTGTCGACGAGCACACCCTTGCAGAACTGCGTCAGCTCGATTTTGGCAGTTGGAAGTCTGAGCAGTTCGCTGGTGAAAGAATATTGACGTTGGAAGAGTTGCTCGCGCTTGTTGAGCAGCATGATCTCAGCGTGAACTTAGAGATCAAAGTCGACAGTCGACATCAAGCGCCTCATGTCGTTGATTTGCTGCATACCGAGTTGATTCGTTCAAATCTAGACACCGACAGAGTGCTGCTTTCAAGTTTCAGCCATCAAGTGGTTTCTGAAATGGCTCTTCACCTGCCGAGATACCGCGTAGGTGTGATCACAGAGCAGCTGACTCAAGCCGACTTGATGTTGATTGACGAGGTTAAAGCGTTCAGCTGTCACATGAACTACGAGCATGTGAATCAGAGCGATCTTGATACACTCAGTGAAGCAAATATTCAAACTTGGTGCTACACAGTAAACGATCCCTCTCACTTCAAATTCATCTCAAAAGTAGATGCCGTATTCACTGATCTTCCGAATCAATTTACCTCTATAAATTGACCAAGCGAATACTGCAAAAACAACCCCGAGAGACTTTAAAATTAACTCTCGGGAAACCTTAAAATTAGGTAGCAAACACAAGTGAGTAGGAGTACATTCCGCTACTCACTTGGTTTCATTAGCTCGCTCTATTTAGACAGCTTCATTGGTTACTTAATTTATGGATCTCATTTTTAGTCCAACCTTCCCAATTTTGGGTGCAATCTTCATTTTCGCCGCTATTGTTCGTGGCTTCTCAGGTTTCGGTTTCACCTTAGTGGCATTGCCATTAAGTGCGTTATTCGAGCCTGTTATCGAACTGGTTCCCGTCTTCATGTTGATCGATCTCCTAGGCAATGTTCAATTACTGCCTAAAGTTCGAAAGCACGTTAACTGGCGCTGGGTTTTAAAGGTGTTTATCCCTTGTTTTGCCTTCACACCAGTCGGCCTACTTCTGCTTAAATCCGTTAGCCAAGACACGATCATCTTGATCATCAGTGCCTTCATTTTTGCGTCTGCGCTTATGATCTATAAAGGCTTCCAGTACAAAAGCGAACCTAGATTTGCTCCCTATATTCTAGGCAGCCTTGCAGGTGTAATGAACGGCGCGGCTTCGATGTCAGGACCTCCAATTGGCACTCATGCATTGGCAAGCCCAGTCGCTCCGCACATTGCTAGAGCCGGACTGATAGCCTTCTTTGTATTGGCTGATTCCACTGCGTTTGTTTCGGCATCTATCGCTGGGTTAGTCGACCGCGATGTAGTTTGGCTGACTCTCGCGCTTCTACCAAGCAGCATGTTTGGCGGTTATGTGGGTTCTAAACTGTTCGAAAGATTTGGTGGAGCGAAGTTTAAGCCAGTCACCATTGCATTGCTGATTGTGATTGCAATATTCAGTGCAGGTCGAGTCATACTGTAACTGGCTTTAGCGGTTAAGTTTGGACGTTGCTTTTACGAATTGATTGCGCTAATTGACTGCGGAAAGTGATTAAGAAAACTGGGTACCAATGACTACCATTCGATATGGATAGGGGTACCCATTTTTACAAGTTGGAGAAACTCATCCATATCTTGATTGGTTAACGCGATACAGCCATCCGTCCAATCAAAACTTTGAATAAAGCTCGGCGAACGACGCTCGCCGTTTTTGATGCCATGGATTTTGATGTTTCCTCCAGGATCTACATCATTTTGCTCTGCCCATTGCATATCCGAAGGTTGCGGATAGTTAATATGTACTGAGCGATAAAAGTCCGACTCTTCCATCACATAATCGAGCTGGTATTCCCCTTCCGGCGTTCGGTTGTCCCCTTCAAAGCGTTTATGCCCTTTCGGTTGTTTGCCTAGCGCAATACGAAACTCCTGAATCACCTCTTCACCTTTTAGCAGATACATCCTACGTTTCGATTTATCGACTTTAACTAACGTAACCACTTGCGACAGCGAATCTATCTCAGATGCGCTATCCGGTACGTTGTAAAACTGTCGAGAGGAACTTTGAGGTGGACGTTTCGATGACCCTTGAGAAAACTGAGCTACCTTTTCATCAGGGCTACTGTTAAGAACATCATCCACAATAATCACATGCTCGGAGTTTGAGCTCGTGGAAGAGGTTGAGTTAGATGAAGACGTTGAGACACGTTGAGAATGAGCCAGTGCAGACTCGAATACGATGGTTTCGATAACGGTCGCGTCAGAGACTATTTTCTCGACCACGACTTGCTCAGCATTCGCGTTCGAAGCCACAAACAGTAAACACAGTGATAAAGGCAGAAACAGACGCACCTTTATATCTCCTCAAAACGCATGGACATGGTTCGTGACTGAGTTTCCATTCCTAACGACTCATAGAAACCCTGAGCTTGTTGGTTAAACTCCATTACCTCCAACCTAAGTTCTATCGCTCCTCTCGCCTGCGCCCATTGATTAAAAGACTTCATTAACGCTCGACCAGCACCTTGGCTCTGAACCTGATCGTTCACCACAATCGTATTGACCCTTGCCACCTTGTGCGGCTGAATAAAACTGACCCCTTTGTTCTGCGTTACCTTACCCGCTAAAAAACCAACGACTTGCTTGTCATCGACTGCAACCAAGAAAGCGCCAAGTGGGTCAAGCATCAAACCTAACCAATACTCTTCACTGTCGGCCAAGCCTTGTGACGCTGGTGCAAATACCATAGGCGCACCAAGATGATGTTGACGGTTTATCTGCTCAGAGAGCGCTAAGATCGCGTTAATATCAGTTACCTTGGCCGTCCGGATTTGCATATCATCACCTTGTTTGAATTCAATAACACCTTAGCAAAAATGGCTTAGTTGTGCACCGTTACACTGGTCAACTCAGACGCTCTGTGAAGGCTGAACATTAATATTAGGCACTATGTTTAGGGAAATTGTTCCGTAAATCTCAGGCACATTGCCAGCCGTTGAGTGCTACTATCTCTGCAGAATCAATATACTAACGACGACTAACGACTGGATACCTATATGATTAAGTTTGCTGTAATTGGAACCAATTGGATTACACAAAAGTTTGTTCAAGCTGCGCACGAATCTCAATCGATGCAACTTGCTGCGGTTTACTCTCGAAATCTAGACAGCGCGGCACAGTTCGCCCAAGAATTTGACGTTGAAACCACGTATGACTCACTCGACGCATTGGCCAATGACAACACTGTAGAAGCCGTGTACATCGCTTCCCCTAACTCACTGCATTGCGAGCAATCTATCTTCATGATGGAACACGGCAAGCATGTTATCTGTGAAAAGCCGGTTGCATCAAATATTGATGAAGCAACACGCATGTTCGAAGTCGCTGAGAAAAACGGTGTGGTGCTGTTTGAGGCGTATAAATCTCAATTCCTACCGAACTTTAAGCAAGTTCAACTTGGGTTAGAAAAGATTGGCAAGGTACATAAAGCACACATCAACTACTGCCAGTATTCATCGCGCTACCAAAAATACCTAAACGGCGAGAACCCAAATACCTTCAACCCAGCTTTTTCTAACGGCTCATTGGTCGATATTGGCTTTTACTGTGTTGCCGCGACAGTCGCGCTATTTGGCAAACCTGAAAACGCACAGGCTTCTGCAAAGCTACTTGATTCAGGTGTCGATGCTCATGGCTGTGCGATCTTCCAATACCCTGAGTTTGATGTGACCCTTGCGCACTCCAAAGTCAGCGACTCTTATGCGCCAAGCGAGATCCAAGGTGAATTAGGGGCGATCATCATCGATCACATCGCTGAATGTACTGACGTTAAGATCCGCTACCGCGATGGCACGGTAGAAAACCTTACTCAAGCACAAAGCGAAAACTCCATGAGTTACGAAGCGCAGGCCTTTGCTAGCTGCATTACTGGCGACAACGCAACACAAGCGCAGGCCCAACTGCGCGCTTTAACGGTTGCGAAGTTAATTACAGAGATGCGCCAACAAGTTGGTGTAGTGTATCCAGCGGATAAATAACGTCACAGCGTAAGTTAACAAACTGATTTTTAATACATAATTATTTATACATAACTGAATTTAATCTTTACGACAAATAACCGGATTAGTTGATTGAGGTCCCATCTGTTTAAATCCGCGTTCGATATCTATCGTATTTATTTAATTTATTGAAGGTGTGTAAAGTGTTTTCAGTTGATGATCGCGTTGTAGCAACAAAAGGTGTTGAACTAGGTGAAATGGTAGTAACTGGCCTAAGTGCTGGTGGCGGCTACGTTCACGTTACAACGGTAGAAGGCGCAATGACGCTTACTTACCCAGCGCAAGATCTTAAAAAAGCATAGTTTAACCACTCTGCCCTTTTAGTAGTCACTCTACTAAAGGTAACAAAATTGAGGCTTTGGCTGACTTCACTCTTCTGCATTAGAGTAAGCAGCCAGAGCCTTTTTTATGCCCGTCATTTACCCACCAGCTTTCTCATTAGCTTACTCGTTACAATAAAACCGCACTCAACTGACAATAGAATTAGGCAACGAGTTTCTACACTAGGTGCTTATTCTCATCGTTCTCTTGATATTCCCGTGCACTTAATCGCAGTGAATAGTTCTTGTTAACAAAGGCTTATTGTCTGCGAAAGTTTCTGGTACATTAGCATCATCTTATACTAAGAAAGACCCGAATGAGGGAAGCTATGAAGCTTTACATTTACGATCACTGCCCTTTCTGTGCAAGAGTCTCCTACATTGCTCAATCGCTAGGCTTGAACATTGAGCTTGTTTCTGTCGATTATGATGATGCCCAAACCCTTATCGATCTGATCGGTAAAAAGATGGTACCCGTCTTACAAAAAGACGATGGCTCTATCATGGCAGAGAGCCTAGATATCATCGCGTACTTCATGGACTTGAAATCAAGCGATGAACAGCGTGTGCCATCTGAGCAAGTGACTGTGTTCCAAACTCGCGCATTCCCTCTTACTCAACAGATTGGACGCCCACGTTGGTGGAACCTCGACTTGGCTGAATATCGCTCTGCTGGAGCTAAAGAAGCTTGGCGTGCCAGTAAAGAGACCGAAGGTTTTAACTTTGAAGAACTGTTAGAAAAGACGCCTCAGTTCGTTCAACTGATTAACCCATTACTGAAAGATGCCGAACTCTTACTGGATCTAGAGAATGGTGAGTCATCACTGCCTCTAGTCGATCAAGCGGTGTATTTCTCGATGCTTCGTGGCTTTTGCGTAGAACCAAGCATCACATGGCCACCAGCACTTGAACGCTGGTTAGAAAAGAAAAGTGAAACGCTAAAGCTGTCTTTACTTCGCTAGAAAGCTATCTCGATTAAGAAAGCAAGCTCTGATTAAGAAAACAAGCTCTGACTCGCAAGCGACTACAACGAGCACAAACAAAAAATCGAAGCTCTCAGGTGTAAACTGCGAGCTTCGATTTTCTTTTATCTGGCCATTCTATTTCTCTAAGGCTTTGTCTTACAGCAGACGCCTTCTCAAACCTGTTCGCTCCAAGATTCGTGTCGAAATTTCTTCAACCGATAGTGAAGAGGTGTTGATGTAAGGTATCGCTTCTCGACGGAACATCGCCTCTACCGTTTGCAATTCATACAAACATTGTGAGTCACTGGCGTATTCGCTGCCTGCTAAGCGGTTCTCACGAATTTCAGTGAGCCTTTCTGCATCAATGGTCAAACCAAACAGCTTATGTCGGTAAATCTCAAACTCTGGCAACAGCTTTAAGCGTGCCAAGTCATCGTGGATAAATGGGTAGTTTGCTACGCGTAAGCCAAACTGCATCGCCATATACAAACTTGTTGGTGTTTTGCCACTTCGAGAAACACCCAACAAGATGATGTCGGCTTCTTCCAGCCCTTTTAGCGTGATGCCATCATCATGCGCGAGCGTGTACTCAATCGCAGCAATACGGTCGAAATACTTCACCGAGTCCTTGTTTACACTGCGTGAGCGCTGCAACTTAGGAACAGGCGCCATCTGAATGTCATCCTGTACTTTCTGCACGATGCTCTCTAACACGTCATAACAGTGCGCGGGCGCTTCTAGCAATTTGTTTTTGATATCAGGTATCACAATCGAAAAGAACACTAGCGGTTCTAATCCGGTATCACGATACGAAATTTCAATCTCTTTTAATAAATCAGAAAGTTTGTCCTCACTTTCCACAAACGGAAAGGTTTTTTCATTGGCTTTGAAAGGGAATTGACCTAGAACAACATGCCCTAAAGTCTCACATGTTATGGCCGTTCCATCAGAAACATAGAATACATCACGACTTTGGATATCAATTTGCATTTTTTATTTAATGTTTAAAATTATTTTGAGTAGGATGGGAACCATAATATATATAACGAAACCCTGCTGACTATTACGTCCCCCACAGCTTTAAAAAATAATTTACATTTTTTTAAACTGATACGTAATCGTTTGCCTTTAAATCCCTACAATGCTTGCTATGTTTCTGGAGAAATAAATGCAAAATAATACCCTATGGTTCAATGGCCTATCCATGGAAGATGTCGACAAAGTCGGCGGTAAGAACGCCTCACTGGGCGAGATGGTTTCTAACCTGTCCAATGCTGGTGTTTCTGTACCTAATGGTTTTGCTACCACCTCTTATGCGTTTAACGACTTTCTTGACTACAAAGGTCTTGATGAGCGCATCCACCAACTACTTGATGAACTTGATGTTGAAGACGTTGACGCCCTGCGTAAGACAGGTGCAACGATTCGACAATGGGTTCTAGATGCACCCTTCCCAGAATCACTAGAGCAAGACATCCGTGAGAACTACCGTGAGCTAATTGAAGACAACGAAGAATTGTCTGTAGCGGTTCGTTCATCGGCAACCGCAGAAGATCTTCCAGATGCTTCTTTCGCAGGCCAGCAAGAAACCTTCCTTAACGTGAAAGGCATCGACGCGGTACTCGAAGCAACCAAGCACGTTTACGCGTCACTGTTTAACGACCGCGCTATCTCTTACCGTGTACACCAAGGCTTTGACCACCGTGGCATTTCATTGTCTGCGGGTATCCAGCGCATGGTTCGCTCAGACAAAGCCTCTTCAGGTGTGATGTTCACGCTTGATACTGAGTCTGGCTTCGACCAAGTGGTATTCATCACCTCTTCTTGGGGCTTGGGTGAAATGGTTGTACAGGGCGCAGTGAACCCAGACGAGTTCTACGTTCACAAGCCAATGTTAGAAGCGGGTCACTACCCAATCGTTAAAAAGACGTTTGGTTCTAAGTTGATCAAGATGATCTACTCGACCAATCAAGAAATCGGCAAGCAAGTCGATATCATCGACACCGACACTCAAGAGCGTAACGAGTTCTCACTCAACGATGAAGAGATCAAAGAGCTAGCAAAACAAGCGATGATCATCGAGAAGCACTACCAACGTCCAATGGACATTGAGTGGGCGAAAGATGGCATCGACGGCAAGCTTTACATCGTTCAGGCTCGCCCAGAAACCGTATGTTCTCAAAGCGATCAAAACGTTATCGAGCGTTACGAGCTAAACAATAAGGCGGATGTCTTGGTTGAAGGCCGCGCTATCGGTCAGCGTATCGGCTCTGGCCCTGTTCGCTTGGTTGATTCTCTAGACCAAATGTCACTGGTTCAAGAAGGCGACGTGCTGGTAACTGACATGACAGACCCAGACTGGGAACCTGTGATGAAGAAAGCGTCTGCGATTGTGACTAACCGTGGTGGCCGTACTTGTCACGCTGCGATCATTGCTCGCGAGCTTGGTATCCCAGCGATTGTTGGTTGTGGTACAGCAACAAGCAGCCTAAACGATGGCGATACCGTGACAGTGTCATGTTCAGAAGGCGAAACAGGCTACGTTTACAACGGCGAACTCGATTTTGAAATCAAACGTTCTGAGGTTGATGAGCTACCAATGCTACCAACCAAAGTAATGATGAACGTGGGTAACCCAGATCGTGCCTTCGACTTTGCACAAATCCCGAACGAAGGTGTTGGCCTTGCTCGTCTAGAATTCATCATCAACAAGATGATCGGTATTCACCCTAAAGCGCTGCTTAACTTCGATGCACAAACGGATGAGCTAAAAGCGGAAATCAACGAACGTATTCGTGGCTACAAAGATCCTATCGATTTCTACGTAAGCAAATTAACAGAAGGCATCGCGACTATCGCTTCTGCATTCTGGCCTAAGCGTGTGATCGTACGTATGTCTGACTTTAAGTCGAACGAGTACAGCAACCTAGTCGGCGGTAAAACGTTTGAACCGCATGAAGAGAACCCAATGCTGGGCTTCCGTGGTGCATCTCGTTACATCTCACCAGTATTCGAAGACTGTTTCGAGCTAGAAACTCAAGCGATCAAACGCGTTCGCAACGAAATGGGCCTTAAGAACGTTGAAATCATGATCCCATTCGTTCGTACTCCAAGCGAAGCGGCATCGGTTATCGACATTCTGGCTAAATTCGACCTTCGCCGTGGCGACCAAGGTCTGAAAGTGATCATGATGTGTGAGCTACCATCGAACGCAATCTTGGCTGATGAGTTCTTGAAGTACTTCGATGGCTTCTCTATCGGCTCAAACGACATGACGCAACTGACACTTGGCCTCGACCGAGATTCAGGCGATGTGGCACACCTCTTCGATGAGCGTAACCCAGCCGTGAAAGCAATGCTGAAAATGGCGATCGATGCGGCAACCAAAGCGGGTAAATACGTGGGTATTTGTGGCCAAGGCCCATCTGACCATGACGACCTAGCAGAGTGGTTAATGGAGCAAGGCATCAGCTCTGTTTCACTAAACCCGGATACGGTTATCGATACGTGGTTGAAGCTAGGTAACGTTGCTAATAAATAAGTAAATAAGTAAATAAGTAAATAAGTAAATAAGTAACGCTTCACGCGGTACCTTAACGACAAAAGCCAGTCACGTTGACTGGCTTTTTTAGGTTCTTTCCAAATTAGCTGGCTAGAGCGCTAGAAGTAGTATCTCACACCAACCCAAGCTTCGGTTTGCCAACCATTCGGCATTGGCACACCTTTCACATCAACATCCGCTTTGGTAATGTCATAGCGCGTATTCAACCACCAAGTTCTTGCAGTGTTCATCGGCACATTTAACGATGTTTTAAATGAGAAGTTTTGCATGTCGATATCATCACCAGAAAGATCTTGCCACTCAGGAACCAAAGACACATAAGCGCCAGAGTCACCGAGATGCTTCGCGGTAATCAAACCAAGCGAGTATCCCGTTAAATCATCTTTAGATGAAGTGACGCCAGGGATCTCCATACTACCAGTCATCAGTCCTGCTCTTGGAAATACCAGGAATCCACCGGTATAAGCTGGATTAATCGCAACAACACCGCCAACCGACAATAAGTCATTTTTAATACTGTTGCGCGTATTAATATAATCTAATGAAAGACCCACTTTAGGCGTAGCTTTCGTCCCTGTTTCAAAGACGTGGAAGTACTGAATTCTAGAGTTGCTGTACTCTGTACCGAATTTGTCTGGATCGCGAAGTGCTGTGTTGCTTTCATCGACAAACGTCCCTTCGGCCAGTAGGGCAAACTGCTGACCGTTTTCTAAACCGCCAGAAACTTGCCCTTGAAATTGGATATCTGAACTACCATTCAGCATCAATGCAGCTTGAGTATAAACTTTAGTGACATCAGCAGGATCGATAACACGTTCGGAATCTGAATCGGCATGTGCAGGAAGGGCTAGACCTAAACTCAACGGGATTAATAGAGCAAACTTTTTCATTATATCTCTCGAAAGTCGTTTGCTTCCTCCTTGAAGCCTGGAACATCCTGTTAGGTAATAAATAGATTACTTGTCAGCAAGTAGTTTTGCTGCCGAACGCATTAGTGCAGGGCCTTTATTCTCACCAAAACCTGAGTGGTATGGGTTGGTTGAGAACATCACACCCACAAAGTCACGCGCCGGATCGATGTAAATAAATTGGCCTAGGTTGCCGCTTTTCGACATCGCACCATCGTTGAAAATGAAATCAAACTGGTATGCGTTGTAGTCTGCTTTTTCGTTGTATGCGTGCAGTGAACTGCTCTCTTTACTAGTACCTACGAATGCTTTTGGATCACCGCCGTTGCGGATACGATCAATCACAGCTTGTGACACCACTGGCTCATCAGCCACCGCTTTCCAGCTAGGTGTAAATAGTGTTCCCCAGCGAGCCATATCTTCTACCGTTGATGAAACCAAGCCAACCGCGATCGCCATGCCATCTGGCGTCAAGTTGAATTGCATTGGTTGACGTGCGTGCACTTTTGACCAAACACGATCTTCGAATACTTGAGTCCAAGTTTTGTTTTCAACGTTTTCAACTAACTTAGTCAGCACCATGGTGTTGATAGATGCATAACGGAAGTGGTCACCGGCTTTTTCACCTGCGAGCTTTTGCGCGCCCTTAGCCACGTCCATCCAAGTTTCCATCTCACCCGTTTTTGCTCTTGGTGAGTTAAACGATGCCGCAAAGAAACGCACCACATCAGAGTCTGGGTTCAAGATAGACTCTAATGTCTCTTCATTGTCTAGAGCGGTCGACATGTTCAGAACTTGGTGTACTGTGATGCCATCCCAGTTCGTTCCTTTCAATTCAGAAACATACTCAGCGATCTCTTTTTCAGGGTCGACTTTGCCCTCTTCCACTAACATTGCGATCACTGTGCCAACCGTCGTTTTTGCTGTAGATGCCCAAACGTGCGTATCTGTCGGCTTCATACCTGGGTAAGCTTCGTAAACGATCTCCCCTTTGTGAATCAACATAAAGCCTTGGGTACGGAACTGTTCATCCGCCAAGTACTCATCCATTGTCAACTGACCTTTGCTTTCAGTATCAACTTTCAGTGCAGCGAGTCGTGGGTCGATATTTTTGACTAAAGGCTTGTACTCTTCGTTTGGAGCCGCCAGTGCCGTTGGTAGAAACTCACTCATGTGCATGTTGTAGTAAACGCTGTGGTCGCCGCCCATCTGCCAATGAAAGTTATTGAATAACTCACGAGCTGAGTCAGTAAAACTTGGGGTAAATGCTGTGCTCGCCTCTTTCACGGTCAAGGTAACTTGAGCACCTTCAACTTTCAGAGCTTCTTCAACTGGGTTTGCTGCAAGAGCAAATGATGATGGGGTCGCTAACGATACTAGAACGGCAATGTGTTTAAGTTTCATAATTGTTCTCCTGTTTGGGTTAGGAAAAGTATAGGGAGATGCGCTACACTTAATTAGGTCACTTGATGACATTTAATGGTAGGCACAAAACAATGAAAGCATCATCGAACACCACCAGCATACTGCTCACTTCGACCAGTAACATTGCTCCATATATTCAGTATTGTGACAAACATAGACTGGGTTGGCGCACCGTCGCCGTTGCGTGCGGTCTACCCATTGAACTGACACAATCCAATCAATGGCTTCCTACACAAGACGTGATTCGCTTCATTCATGGCCTTGAGCGTAAGTTTGGCTATTCGATAGGGATTGAGGTTGGACGTAAGGCCTCTCTAGAGCAATTGTCATCTGAGCTAGACCGAAAAATTGAACAATGCACTTCTCTCGAGCAAGCGGTACGCTGCTTGATTACTGAAATATCGACCTTAAGTAATCACGTCACCATATGGACGGAAAAAAGCGATGGATTGTGGTGGCTGTGTCATCGAAGTTGCTATCACCCATCGACCTCAGGTTTTGAACAAGCAGAATGGTTTCGCGCCCTGACCGTGATTAGCCTATGCCGTAAGTTCATTGACAGTCGCTGGCAACCATCACACGCCAAGTTGGTCTCTAAGAACAACAGCGCACGTAAATTACCTAAGCATTTCTTTGATTCTGATATTCAGTTTGAAGAGCAATACGGTGCGTTCTCGATTCCGCTGCCCGATGATTATCGTGCCATTTCAGAACGAAATAGTACCCAAGATTGGCATCACGCTGTCGAGATATTAATAGACACCTATGCGACTCTACCTTGGTTCAATATTGAGTGGTTTGCGACCATGCTCGGCATGACAAAACGAACGCTGCAGAGAAACCTGAAGAGCAAAAACATTCTCTTTAAACAAGCCAAAGAACAAGTTCGGGAAGCTAAAGCAAAACAGCTACTTGAAGAGACCAACCTTTCTGTTCAAGACATCAGTTGGCAAGTGGGTTACAGCGACTTGAGTAATTTCAATCGTGCATTCAAAGGTTGGGTTGGAGTCACGCCACCAAGTTATCGGGATAAAGCGAAACATTAGAAATAGTCGAATGGAAAACCTTTAGACCCAATCCGCTAATATAAAACTCAGAAACAAGATACGACACCTTAAATTTCAATAAGCGAACGCATAAAGTTGCATTGCACAATGCTCACATACCGATGAAACTGTGCAAAGGTAATATCGATAGATTTAATGACATTTATTGGTATCGAGCTAACGTTACGTTATCCTTTACGCAATTCTTCATTGAATGGATTGTCACTACGACAAACCTACCTTCAAGACTGATAAGAGTGTTATGAATTCTACGACCGCAACTCCCTCGCCTTCTCTTGGCCGACAACTCTATACAATGACATGGCCAATGCTGTTTGGGGTGCTCTCCCTGATGAGCTTCCAACTTGTAGACAGTGCTTTTATTGGCCAGTTAGGCGTACTGCCGCTCGCGGTTCAAGGCTTCACGCTACCAATTCAGATGATCATTATCGGGATTCAAGTCGGACTAGGCATCGCGACAACGGCTGTGATCGCGAGAGCTATTGGGGCTAACGAGATACGCTATGCCAAACAGCTCGGCGGATTAGTCGTTGCGATGGGCAGTGTGAGTGTCGCGCTGTTCTCGGTCATCATCTATCTGTTGCGTGGTCCTATTTTACAACTCCTCGATGCACCACCGACGGTACTGCCGATCATTGATTATTACTGGATCTATTGGCTGGTAAGCTCTTGGACAGGCGCACTGCTCTACTTTTTCTACAGTGTGTGTCGTGCCAATGGTAATACCATGCTGCCCGGTTCCATGATGATCGCGACCAGCATCATCAACTTGATATTGGACCCGATTTTCATATTCACGCTCGACATGGGCATCAACGGAGCCGCGATTGCGACCATCTTGGCGTTCGGTGCGGGTATCTTTATCGTTGCTCCTAAGGTAACTAAGAAGCATTGGATGACATTCGACTGGCACGATCTTGATATCGGCAAGAGTATTCGTTCTATAGGAAACATCATGGGGCCTGCGATGATCAGTCAGCTACTGCCACCAGTCTCTTCGATGCTCGCCACCAAACTGCTTGCAGGCTACGGCACAGCAGCCGTTGCAGCTTGGGCGCTAGGTTCACGTTTTGAGTTCTTTTCGATTGTTGCAGTGCTTGCTCTGACTATGTCGATGCCACCTATGATTGGCCGAATGTTGGGAGAAAAGAACCTAGGGAACATACGTAGTCTTGTGAAGATTGCCGTGATGTTTGTATTAGGATTCCAATTGGTGATCGCACTGGTAACTTGGATGTTCTCTGGCGGGTTGGCAAATCTCATGACCAGCGAAGACGAAGTCTCGACCATTTTGAACTACCACTTACTTATCGTTCCTATCAGTTTAGGGCCGTTGGGTATCTGTATGCTGATGGTTTCTATCTCGAATGCGCTTGGTAAGTCTTATACTGCCTTAACGATATCAGCACTGCGCCTGTTCGCCTTCTTCTTGCCTTGCTTGTGGATTGGTTCGCAGCTTGCTGGTATTGAAGGCCTGTTCTGGGGTGCCATGGTGGGTAATGTGCTTGCCGGTACATGTGCTTGGTTTATGTACCAACGCGCACTTGGGCAAGTCGAGGCTAAGCTTTCTAATTAATCAGTTAGCGAACTAAACGGCTTGCCAGCTAAACCGCTATAAAGTTATTAAACGAAAAAGCAGCCACTTAGGCTGCTTTTTTAATTTCAGACTTAAAATATATTGGGGTTAGACTTGCTCAAAGTAAGCCAAAAACTCACCGCAATCTTTTTGGAATGGTGGCAATATTTCTGCTAGTGTTTCATCATCCCAATGCCACCATTCAAAGCTTTCTAATCGCCCGGCATAGCTAGGAGCATCAAACCGAGGACGCAGTTGCCAAACGCAATCGAGTATGGCGGCACGCCTTAAGCAGCGGTTGCCAACGAAAACAATCAACATAAATGAGTTAATCATTCCATTGTATCAAAGTACTTCACCAGCCTAAAACTGCAGTACTTCAGTTTCATTCGGGACCATTTTAAAAGGAAGTTATTTTAAATACCCGAATTCCCTATGCTAATACCAATTAAAGTAA
>NZ_JBFRSX010000088.1:0-4933 GCF_041473835.1 Vibrio sp. 10N.222.55.A1
GAGTATACAGTAAAAACCATGTCTATTTGCGCGTGAGTGAGTGACAGCCCTTTACTAGCAATACTTCTTGTTGATACATAAAGCGTACATACTATGTATATTGGTGTGTACGCTTTTTTTATCCCTTAAGGCTTAGCAAGGCGATGGCATCACTGCGTGAAAGCATCACCCTGCCAAAAGGGTATTTAAGGGAAGTGATGGTAAAGTAAAATAATAAAGCCACTCCTTACGCTCGCACAGCTCACTACTCGCTAGGCATTTATGATTTTTCTTGACCACCCGCTGAAAAACGTTTCTGGACAGGAATCATTTAGAGTACTCTGTCTAAGTCGACTAATATTGATTAGAAAAAATATCCCAAATTATCAAAGATCTATAATTAGTTTTGCCCTCTTTATCTACAAAACGAGCGGTGAGCGGTAGCCGTAGAGTACAGGGCAAGATCACCAAGCTTTACCTTGAGCTAAGTTTTTTATCTTATACTTCTTTTTGATAACAAACCAAGTCAACCATGTCTGAGCTCAATTTATTCAAGTACTTTGTAGCCATTGAAGATACACGCCAATCAGGATGAGTTGTAAATAAACTCTTTGATATTCTGTTCCTTACCACTAGCGTTGTGATTGCAGGAAGTCAAGGTTGGGAAGAAATTGAAAAGTTCGGGCGTGACAAACTGGATTGGTTGCGTAAGTTTTAGTTTTCTTTGCATTTTGACCTAATTACTCTTTATTAAAAACGACGTATACTCCCTCAAAAGTAGCAACCAACTCATCCGCACAAAATAGATTGCAGGCTATTTGAACACGCCCTTTTCCCTTGCGTTGAAACGCACGATGAAACCGAGACCACGCCGTAAGGTTGTCATATTTACATACTGCTGTTACATCTTTGTTGGCGGGCTTCAGGTATCGAATGCTATTTTCTTGAATAACAATTTGATGTTTTTTACCCTCTAACTGGGCATAAACTAAAGACCAACCTGCCAAAATACCAACAACAGATAAGCTGCCGCCAAACACCGTATTCATGTGGTTTGTATTCACTCTCAATGGTGCAGTAATCTCGATATTTTTGCTGCTACAAGTATTCACACCGATACCGAGAGACTTTGATACTGGTATATGATGATGAAGGTAGACTTCAAGCTCTCTATTTTTCATATAGACCGTTGCCTTTTTCAGACCGCCACAATATTGCAAAAGTCCGTTTTAGAGGGATGCAGGAATTACACTTTAGCTAATTCAGTTAATACTTGCTTATAAGTATCCACTGATTGGGCTCCAGAAATAGCGCTCTCGCGATTGAATACAACCGTTGGAACACCTGATATACCCGCTTGTTTCCATTGTTGTTCCAGCGACTGGACATGACTTCGAATATCATCATCATCTAGGCATTGCATTGCTTCGTCAACATTAATACCAAGACTTTGCAACTCTTGCTCGAGGGTACTCTTGCTGGATATATCTTTTTGCTCGCTATAAAACGAAGCAAATAACCGGTTTTTAAGCTCGGTTTGCTTGCCTACACTTTTTGCATGCTCCAGAAGAATATGAGCATCAAGGGTATTTACAGCTTTTAGCCCGTCAAAGTAGTCGAATTTAAATCCAACGTCTTCTCCAAGCTCTGTCATCTCTTTTCTGAAACGAATGCTATCTTCTAATGTAGTACCGTACTTCCTTTTAAGGTGGGCACGTAGGTCTTCACCTTCAAGCGGCATATCTGGATTTAACTGAAAAGGTTGCCACTCAATCTCAATGCGATCTTCTATACCAAGCTCTTTTATCGCGGTATTTAAACGCTTATAACCGATAATACACCAAGGACAAATCACATCTGACACTATATCCAATTTGATTTTCTTATTCATATTTAACTCTTTTTATCAAGCGTTTAGTTTCAATTTTATTTCATTAAATAACACTAAGCAGAATCCAAATTGTTTATTATTCGGTATCCTGCTCATTTTCACCGTAGAGAGTTGCGGTTCTATATTTTTTGCTCACAAAGCTGAATTGTTGGAACGGTATTAGTGAAGTTCGGTACATCAGCTTTTATCTTCTCTGCATTTGGGCCAAATGCCGTTTGAAATGACTCTATAGATTCAAATGAAATTGTACTAATCGCCACATATGCCGCTGCTTCACCAGGAACAACACTTGTTAGCCCTGCATCTACTGTCGCCCCTTTTAGTGCGTCTCCCAGAAGCTCTCCTATCATAGGAACATGTTTGTTGCAGTAGTAATCAAAATCAAAAATCACATCATCGTTATTTGGGTATATTACGTATACTTTAATCATTGCTTTTTCCCTTTTTCCCTTTTTCTTTCACTAAAGTTTTAAACTGTTGGGGGTTACATTTTGTTCTTGGGCATTGCTTTTCCAATCATTGATTCACCCATTATTGCCTGCTTTTGGTGGGAGATGATCCCAGAAAGAATAGCGGTCATTCGATTACGTTTACCTGGAACCACAACTGCTTTTCTACCCAAACCATTGATAGCTATTTCTGCTACTTCCGCTGGATCTTTTGCAACCATTGGTAGTTTTGACCAGTCAACACCATTATCAGCAGTCATCGGTGTAGTTGTTAACCCAGGAGAAAGAACCGTTACATCAATACCTTTGGGTTTAAGTTCGCCATGAAGAGATGCACCTAGCTGAAGAACATAGGCTTTGGTACCTGCATAATTTGAAAAATATGGGGAAACCATATGACCAGAAAGACTTGATACCATTAAAATGCCGCCTCTTTTTCTTTCGATCATCGCTGGTGTAAAGTGGTGAGTCAGTTGCAATACAGAGGTAACGTTAAGCTGTATCATCTTCAACTCTTGCTCTAGAGATGATTTAGCAAACGAACCATTAACTTCAATACCAGCGGCTAGTACAAGTAGCCCAATACTTTTGTCAATTTGCTTAACTTTTTCGACGCCTTCTGACGTACTTAAGTCAGCAGAAACGGTCGTTGCTTTAATTCCGTAGCGTTCAGTAAGCAACGTAGCTTGCTCTTCAAGCTCTTTTTCTCGACGAGCGACCAAAACAATGTTCAATCCTTTTGCTGCAATCTGGCTTGCCATTTCTGCGCCAATGCCTGATGTTGCCCCTGTGATAAGTGCCCAATCACCATATTTTTCTTTAAAGCTGATACCCATAATTCGTTACCTTTCTCTGTGTTTAGTTGATGGGGTAACTATATGGAATTTGGAGGTACAGGGCTCTCCATAAAAGTTCAAAAATTGCTCACATTAGTTCAAACGAGCCAACCTGAATGGAAAGGTTAAAATGCGTTGGTGTCAGGTTAAACGAAATTGAGAAGGGGATAGACCTGTTTGTCCTTTAAAGGCACGGTTAAACGTGGAAATCGACTCGAAACCTGTTTCAAAAACGATGTCGGAGATACGTAAGCTATTATCTTTCAGTAACACTTTAGCTTTGTTGATTTTTAATTTGGTAATGTATTTTATTGGGGGTTCTGAATACACCTCTTTAAACTTACGTTTAAAAGTAGAAACACTCATATGACACAATGCTGCCAACTCATCCACACTCAGATCCGCATACAGATTACTTTGGATAATATCTTCAAATTTGGCAAAGTTAGGTTTAAACATAGAAGCAAGAAAATCGAGTTCAGAAGGTGCGCTGGTTCTTTTCGCCATAAGAATGACAAATTCACGTAGTTTGCTCTCGATAAGCAAATCATCCGCCAACTCTGGAGAATCCAGCAATATACTGATGCTATCACGATAGTGCTCTAGCAATTTGTCCACTTCAACCTGCAAAATATTATAATCGACCCTGTATTTTGACTGGCTAATATCAAAGTTAAACAGTGACTGAAATATTTCAGGATAGAGAAGGATACCAATCGCTTCACCTGCACCTTCATCATTATGATAGCTAGTGTTTTCATAAAAGTAGTTGGTGCATTTTGCCAGTATTCCGCAGTTTTTGTTCAATGAAGCAGATTCTGTCTGTTCCCTGACGTTAAAATCGCCATTTGTGACAAACGCAAAACACGCTTCACTGTCTACAAATACGCGCGGCATACGTTTGAAACTGGGTATATCTTGTTTTTGAAAAACAATACGTCCATTATATTTTATTGTTTTCATTTAAAGGCACCATTCAATAGTATTGCGATAAGGATAAAGCAGTCTACCTGCTCGATTAACTAATTGGCTCAACTAGAATCGTGTTGCTACGGTGCTGCACTCATAATCATTAGACATCTAAAACTCGACAACAAAGCTAAAGCTCGAGAATAGTCTACGCATAATCTATTTTTCAAATGTACTCAATACAAGCATGAATGCATGTATAGATCGAGCGAGAGATTCATGTGGTCTTTGCCCTCTTGATTGAACTTTTAGTCCTTGACGAAACGTAAGGAAATAGTCGGTCAAATGCTCTGCATCTATACCATCAATAAGTCGTTCTGTTTTCTCATATTGAGTAAAAAATGCCAGTGTTGCAATACGACCTTGTTCAAACTTCTTAATAACATACTCATAGAGGGCTGGTTCGTTTGATTTTAATTCAACAATACTGTTTGTAATTAAGCAGCCGTAAGTGAGTAGATCATTCTCTGGATTTAAGAACTCACTATCAAATAAATATTGAAGATTCTCTGATATTGATTTATTTGAGTCGAGTTTCTTGAGTACCACAGACATGTGATGCTCAACATAGAAATCTACTATACATTTAAACACGGTTTCTTTGTTGCCAAACGCGTTGTAAATACTGGTTTTCGTTAATCCTGTAACGGTCGATAATTGATCCACCTTAGTCGACGCATAACCATGCTGCCAAAAATATTTGGCCATAACTCCAAGCACTTCTATCTCGTCAAACTGTCTTTTCTTTGCCATTTATCTATACAACTACATAAAATTCTTATTGACACCTATTGTACTAGTTAGTACAT
>NZ_JBFRSX010000088.1:5690-14849 GCF_041473835.1 Vibrio sp. 10N.222.55.A1
ATGTACTAACTAGTACAATTAAGCAAAACAATGAGGAACAAACGATGTATTCAGCTATAGCACTATCACTACTTGGATTTTCCACAACGGTGATTGGAAGTTTGCATTACTTTCTAAAAGTAAAAAAGAACAAGCCGCCCAAAAATCCTATCATCCTTATGCTAGCACTTGCCGCAGGTGTCCTTTTGGGGCTAGGTGCAATTATCAGTGGGATTATAAATATGCATTGGAGCTTTGTTTTCGTTGTCTTAATGTCCAGCTTTTCCATATTTCTTGGTGGTAAATTCATTTGGGTATTCAGTCAAAAAGATACTCCTCTAGGTGATATTGAGGTTGCAATTGGAGATAAGTTCCCACAATTCGAATCAACCACATATGACAACGAGATTTATTCGACTGATGACCTAAAAAATCAACGTGTTCTACTTAAGTTTTACCGAGGTGCTTGGTGTCCATACTGTAGTGCTGAATTAAAAATGTTTAACGATATGAAACCGACTCTGGATCGATATGGAGTTAAGGTCGTTGCGTTGTCGGGAGATACGGCAGAACAAGCAAAAATGCACATCGAACGAGATAGTTTAGATCTTCTTCTTTTGTCAGACCCAGAACTCAAAGTAGTTAAACAATACGGCGTTGAACACCACAAGGCTTTAGGGGCTGACTCGTCTAAAACAAAAACAGTATTAGGGCTGCCATTTCCTACTTCATTTGAATACAAATCAATGTCTATCCCAACATCGATCTTAATTGATGAACATGGTGTCATCCAATGGATAGATCAATCTGAAGACTATCGACTAAGAGCAAGCGAAGAACGATTAACTCAAGCCTTACGCAACGTTTTCACCATTAATAAATAATAAACCGAGAGAATTATTATGTTTAACTACCACAATATTGAAACAGCACCAGAAGCATCAAAGCAAATGATGGAGCAATCTAAAAAATCACTTGGTTTAATTCCAAATTTACATAAAGTGCTAGCAGATGCTCCTGCAACTTATCAAGCTTATTTGAAGACTTATGAGTTATTCACGCAAAGTACACTATTCAGTCCACTCGAAGCTCAAGTGGTTCTGATGACATCAAACTTTGAAAACAACTGTCACTATTGCGTTCCTGGTCATACGTGGATCATGAAATCAGCTAATATGCCAGAAAGCATTATTGAAGCACTACGGGAAGGAAATGAGTTACCTGATGTCAAACTACAAGCGTTGCATGTCTTTACTAAAGAGCTACTAGATAATCGTGGTCATATAGGTGATGAAAAGTTGCAGAACTTTCTAACGGTAGGATACACAGAGCGGCATGCGCTTGAAGTGTTGACAGGCCTAGCTTGCAAACTTATTTCAAATTTCACCAATGCATTATCTCATACACCAGTTGATGGCCCATTAAAGGCTTTTGACTGGACTCACCCTTCAGAGAGGTAAGATCAATCTGAAGAGAGTATCTACTGATACTCTCTTTTAATGGCCGTGTATTTTCATAAGTATATGTGTTGTGGATTAGTAAATTTGGCCACATAGTCAGAACTCTAGGCATAAAGAAAAGTAAGTCAAATTACGAACCTTTAATATAGCCTCATTCCTGCTCTAGCTTGTTATGGGGCATAAACGAGTTTGAAATTGCTAACTCAACAGTTCCTTTAGGTAGCTATTCCGCTTATGAGAGTGACTAGGTGCCTCGGTGATCTGCTTCATATCATCACAACTACCAACGATATGGATTTCACTTTCAGCTCTCGTGATTGCCGTATAGAGCCATGCTCTATCTACTATTCTTCCGTTTTGCAGAGCGATGATGATGCGTGGAAACTGTGACCCTTGAGCTTTATGTAGGGTGATTGCGTAACCCAGCTCCATGCAGTCGAGAACGGATTGTGTTATCTCGACCTTTTCACCTGTATCTAACGTCACTTCACCGTAACTATCACCAGAAGGTTTGGCGTTGGTTAGCATACCAAGTGAGCCGTTCTGAATGCCTTTGTCGTAATGATTCTGCGTAAATAACACCTCATCATTCATGCGAAGTGGTAAAAAGAACTTGTCACCATTGATTTCGAACTCAAGACTGTCACTGTCTGGGTTGACCGCTTGCTGGATGAGTTTATTGATTTCTGATACGAGCGCCTTGGTTGGAGCCATGACTCGACTGCTTTCAGGAGATTCTTGGTAAAGCTCGCAACAGACTTTGGCAATGTCTGGTTTACTGGTTTCGTGAAAGTGTATTGCACCTGTGCTTAATTGTTCAGGCACTACTCCTTGATTAATAAGCTTTGAGTATTCGGGGATACCCGTTGAACCTTCCTGCCTCTTGACGATATCTAGTATCGTATTCGCCACCGTTTTTGCTTCAACGATGTCTGCCAACACTTTGCCGCAACCTATTGGTGGGAGTTGATCAGGGTCGCCCGTAAATATCAATCGTACAGAGGGATGAATGTGATTTACTAGGCGATACATGGTTGGTAGGTCAATCATGCTCGCTTCATCGATGACCAGTAGGTGATTGGTTTTCTCAACACTGGGTTCTATGGGGTCTTCACGCAGCAATTTGGCAATGGTTGAGGTAACAAAACCGATGGACTCATGAAGTCTCATTGCAGCACGACCGCTGAGCGCAACGGCGTGTATTTCAAATCCGAGTTGATGGTATGCCCTGAGAGCCGTTCTGAGTACCGTTGTCTTGCCTGTTCCTGCACCGCCCGTAATACAGCTTACCGAATTATCCAGACACGTTGTTACGGCTTCGATTTGTTTAGGAGTTAATTTGTAGGGAAGCTCCGCAACCGCAGAGCAATACGCAGCATTGGCGTTTTCATCAAACAAGTCATTTCGCTTAATCAGTGTATTTAGCCGTTTGGCAACGACACTTTCCATCAGAAGTTGCGCAGTTGGATGGTAGGCTCCTGTGTCGGGATTTAAAATATACTGAGCTTTATCATGACCTGATTGGAACGCTTGAGTGACCAGTGATTTGTCTTTCAGTAGCTTGTTGAGGTAAGGACGCACATTGGCATGAGTGGTATAGGTGTGACCTTTTTCAATCTCCTTGCGAATCGCCATTTCCAGAGCAGCGCTGAGCCTTCTTGGGTCATCCTTCGCAACATCGTTCTTAAAATCCGTTACCTTGATAATATCTTCAATGGCACTGAACGAAAGACCAAAGCCCATCAAAGCATAAGGATTATCCTTAATTACCTCTATGGAGGCTTCACCGTGATGCTTGAGCAGCCGTTGCTGCACACTGGCGGGGATGCTGTGCTCGCTCATCCAGTTGCAATGTGCCAGATTTTTGTATTTGGCGTACCCTCTATAGAGCGCTTCCACTGAATCTTCACTCAGAATCGATGTCAGACGCTTTCTGGACTCTGGGGTGTCATTTTTCAGTGTGGTATGGAAGTCTTTACCCAAGAGCTGCCAGAGTGCCCTAGCTTTGCTTTCGCCAATACCTTTGAAGTCACTCTCTCTGGCGATAAAGCGTATCAGTTGCTCACCAGTTTCGGGTAAGGCGCATTCAACGTACTTGGGTGATTCATAGGTGTGCTGTTGCATCACATAATCATCCATTTCCATATTTTCTATCTGGCGAGCACCTTTAACTGACCAATGCTGTCCCAGCGCAGGTTGTACAGGGATGCTATCGGGGTCGGCTTTGATGGTGACGTAATACTTCCCACTATTGGTTTTGTAAGAGTCCTTCGCCAGCGGTACACCGCTGAATATCACCATCTTGGTCGAGCGATAAGGGATACTGGTTACACGCATTTGGTCTTCATGCAAAGCGGTATTCATCGTGGCATCAACCCCATTTCGGATAAGGTTTCAGACAGCTCACCAAAGCGCTCAAGTCGCTTTTCAAGCTCCTTAACCTTGGCTTTCAGTTCGATATTTTCTGCCTCCAATGACGATAACCGCTTTGAATCGAGAAGCTTTCGATTTGCTGTGTTGTCATAGGCTTGAGGTTTGCCCTCATTCTTCTTGGCAGCGTCGGTCAACGGTGGCAGGACACCTTTACCGCGCAGCTCATCTTCTAAGGCTTTGAGTGCTTTCTTGAGGGCAGGATTTTGGTTTAAAGCCGATTTTCCACAACCAATACCCTTTGCCACTTCAATGCGATTAAGCTGACCTCTAAACACGATTTGTTTAAACTCATCGTCCGTCTGTGTGGCTTTCCAGACCTCAAATGCCTCAAGGTTTTGTTGCGCTTTCTGCTGCCCACTTGCCATTAGTCATCTACCTCACCCAATAGCTTACGAAGCCCTGTGACAAAGCCTCTAGGGAATACTTCGCTATTGTATTCCATGTCTTTTACCTGACCCGCCTGAGTAGTTTGCCAGTCGTTCTTTTCCATACATTCATCAGAAATTGCATACGCTAAGGCTTTTTTCTCTGATTCGGTGAGTACGCCTGATAGGGATGGCAGCACTTCAACACTTGGCTCTGCGGTGGTGTCAAACTGGCGCACAGGGCGTTTGTCGATGGTAATATTGGCGTGTTGCTTGAGCAAATTAACCTCTTTGCGGTAACGGTTACGCTCCGCAATAATTTGACCAAACAAGGCGCGTACCGCAGGGTCTGGGATGCGCTCTAGCAGTTTATTATCCGCAGGGATGGATTTAGACCGTGAGGTGTTGGATAACGGTTTTTTGGTATTGGTATTGTACTTTGCCGCCCATGCTTCGATGAGTGTTCGGTAGTGCTTGTTACGGGTGGCACGCAAAGCCTCATACGCCAATCCGCCATTTTCAGCAGACACCCGCCCAATTTGTGTAATGGAGAAGTCACGCTGACCTGATTCCGCATAGGCTTTCAGTGTGTCGTTGAGCTTATCGAGGTTTTGCTGGGTGCGAGGTACTTTGCCTTCTTTTAAGTCAGCCAGAATGACATCAATATCGAGTTCCATTAGTCCTCCAATAAGTTCGGTAGTGCAATGCCATTTAGATTAATGGCTTTATCAGTCAGTGCATGAATACCCTGAGAGAACAGTTTGTTATCAGTCAGGTATTCACCTGCTTCAATATAGTTAGCCACTTTGCGGTAGCCCTCAAGTTTGTCGTCAGGGTCAGCGATTTTCGCCATCTGACGCAGCATGGCATTGGCAGCGATGAGCTGTTGTTTGTCGTCCATTTCCATGAAAATCGGCTCAAAGCCTTTTTTCATCAGCACACGACTGAGTTGCATCGAGCGCTTTTGAATAACAGGGGTTTTACGCAGTTCGTCCTGTAAATCAGGGTAAAACTCCGCGTCATCACAAAGCAGCGATAAGTGCAGTAATTCAGAGTCGGTTTCGATAAATTTCAAGGCATGGCTGACATCTTGCTCAGAGCCAACCGCAATCAGTTTATCTTTGGTATCATCCTCATTCCTGGCTTCTTCGACGCGAATGATTTTCTGAATCAGCTCAAAACACGCTACCCAGTCTTCGGCATATTCACTTGCCTCGACTTGTTGCTTTTCCCAGCGGCGCTGTAGAGTTTGCAGCTCATCGTGCTTGATAAACGGCTTGCCTTGCTCTTCACAGAAGAATTGTTCGTCTTTTAGGGCTTCCAGCTCACCTTCAATTTCCACCGATAGGTTAGCGGCCTGATGTGCTTTGTAGCTCAGTTGATTGAAGTGCGCATTAAGCGCAGGTAGGTAGCGTGCTTCGGTAATAAACCAGCGGCAGCGGATACAGTTTTCAGCGCCATGTGGCACGCTGGCATAAATGCGATTTGCAGAGGCTTTTGCATCTTTAATCAACTCTCCACCGTTCCAGCACCCGCCAATGGTACTGACTTCATCCGATTTCACGGTGTTGCCTCCAACCAGACACATCCCACACGAGCGTTCTTCCCAGCCAATCGGATTACGGTTAACCAGTGCCGCCTGAATGCTATCATCACTGTGATACACCATCTTGCATTGAATTTGCTCCATCGAGGCATCTTTGAGGAAGTTACGCACCGATTGCTTGGATTTTGCGTCTAGCTCTCCATGCGCTTCGTCCATTTTTTCTGCCATCACTGATGGGGTGATTTTGTTGTAGTAGATAGTCATCAACAGGCGTGTATGCCCCGCCAATAGCTTAGAAATGACAGGCAATGGTAGTTGCGTATCCATTGTATACGCCGTGATGAGTGAGACTCGCAAACTGTGTAAAGGAAAAAGTGTGGCAACTTTAGAACCTTCTTGAGTACCTTCAGGGTAATCCACAACCAGTTTCAAGCGCTCGCCGTTATCCAGTGTATTTCCTTGCTCTGCGAGTTGGTTTTCAAGCGTTAACAGGAGTTGATACCAGAAAGCATCTGTTGCGTTATACGAAATTGGCTTGTGCTTGCCCTCACCCTTTGCTGATGCATCACGAAACAAAAAGGCAATCTCACCCATGCTTTCTAACTGTTTGTCTGATTTTTTAATTCCAGTATGCTTTCTCAGTAGAGTGGTGCAATCGGTGGGCTTTGCAATCGGGTTGTATTTTTCTTGCCAGTTACGCAGTTTTTCCAGCCAGTACAACACTTCCTCGTTTTGCCAAGGAATGATGTAGCCACGCTCCAGTTCATCTTTGTTCTGGTCGGCAGTCTTGTTGGTGTTGATGTATAGACCTGTTGAATACAGCCCTGTCATGGTATCGTGAATTCGGCGGAAGATGCCTTTTCCGAAGGGGCGTTTTTCACTGCCAAGGGCAAAATCATGCTTGGTGTTCACTACCCACTGACCTTGTTCATAGCGCCATGTATCGGCTTCACCACTGTCGAGCATCCGCACCTGATAGGTACGAAGCGGCAAGTGCAATTTCATGAAAACCACCATTGCTTTGACAGGCGACCAAATTTGGTGAACGGTGATTTTCTCTCCTTTGCGAGTCACTTCTTTGGTGCGCCACACGCAGTCAGGGTCGCTTTTATCAATCAGCTCAGGCTCGACTTCAAACCAGTCACCACTTTGAGTTTGTCCTTGACCTGACTGCTGCTGTGCCCAAGTCCAGTGCTTGAAATGGCGGTAGTGATAGGCAGGAAGCAGAGTTTCACTCTCTTTAAGATTTTGCTTAATGACAGCAAGCTCGGTTTTATCTGGCAACGGACAAAGGATTTGGCGCAAATCCTGAATGTAGCGATACGGTAAAGGGTTACGCACGGTTTCCGTAGTATTATTTTGCTTTTTGATTTTGCTGAGCGGGTTTTGAACCAGTGGCACAAGGTTGCCATTGTCATCTTCTTCGGAGAACACTTTTTCAATAACAAAGTCGATGAAGTCACAAGGAATATTCACGCTCGATGAAATTTCATACGCATCTGTAAATCGACCTTTTGCTAGTTTCTCCAACTCTTCACTGGAGCATTGATATCCCTTGTAGCCCTTAAAAAACAAATCTATATTGTCAATGGCATAGGGTGCATATTCAGCAATATAAGCCTCAAAGAAGCGGCTTAACGCATTCCGCTTATGGTGAATACCAGTGGTTTGTGTCGCCATCCACTCAGCAGCCAACTCCTGCCATTGTTGCCACTCCGCACCAAGTGTGGTCAACATCCATGAGAAGGTTAAATCCGATGATCGTCCGTCATTTTTTTTGCCTTTGATAGCCATTATTTACCTCTAAATTTTGGATGCTTGCCAGTGAAGTACCCCTGCGGGTCGATGTCATCAAAGCCATGCTCAACCAGTGCTTTCCAATCGAGCGCTTTGACTTTGGATTCAGGGTTTGCCAGTTGTAGTGTCGCTTGGGTCAGTTCATCAGAGATTTCCTGCTGACCTTTGCCTGTGTAGGGAATTTGTGAATCTAGGGACTTATGGTGCATGCAGCGTCGAATCACCAACGGGTTCAATCCTGAGCGTTCTAATCGTCTACCGTAATTATGTCGATGCCCATGTGGATCTAAGCCTTCTGCCTTGCTCGGCTCTAAACCAATGCGCTTCAAGCCGTTGGCGTAGTTATCATGGAAGGCGTTGATGGTGTAAGGGTTGCCGATAGCGCTATGATGAAACGAAATAAACGCATAAGGGTGATGACAGTCGATGCTGGCTCGGTACTTTTGGTAGTTTTTCCAAAGTGACATAAACACTTTGCCATAGTCAGTTGGAAACCATTGAACCTGTATGTAGTTGTCTTTGTGGTCAACCACACGGTTCTTCCAACCAAGATGAGCTGTGCCTTTCATGCGCTGGCGAGGGATGCGAGCATATTGCTCCTTTAGATATGCTTCTCTGTTTGGTGTACCAGAACGACTTCGCCAACCATCAGGGGCTTTGCCATCTATTTCGTTGTAAATTCGAATGATAGCACTATCTGGCTCATAGGGATCTTCAAACACGTCTGTCACCCAAAGCGTTAAAGCTTCACTTTCGCGTAACCCGCCACCGTGCATGAGAAGGAGTATTAACTTGTCCCTGAGTGCCACTCGTGGGTCGCTCGCGCCACCGATGCCATTTATATAAAAATCTTCCCAATGCTTTTCAGGAAAGGCGATGGCGTCATCTTCGGTTTTGGTGAGCGGCGTGCGTCCTTTAATGGTTCGCGCCTTACGGATGGTTTTGTTCACAGTCTTATCTTCGATATGACCAAGGAAATCGTTTTGGTTTTTGCGATACCATGCAGCGTAATTCAATCGCTGCTCATGCGGGGTAGCATTACGCAAGGGATTCATGGACGCAGTGCCGTGCTTGTTTGCCAACCAATCGGTGAATGCCGTCAGTCGGTGAATGTGCTTATTCACGTTACTTGTTGAACTTGGCACCCAATACAAACCAGAGGGGTCAAGTCCATCCTCACCAATCGTTCCTGTGTACAACCGCTTAGAAAAGGTCTGGAAAAGCAACTTCGGATCGTCAAACATCCCTCTATTGGCTTCCATGTAATCCAACAACAAGGACACTGCTTGAAGAAATCCATTCATGACGGAGTTACTCACACCGTCTGCCTCTAGCTTGAGTAGGTAGTCTGTGACCGTACTTAACTCTCCTTGCTCAGTTAGCAAGATAGGCAGTTGGCTTTTGATGCCCGTATTGTCCTCTACAATCGTTGCTCTAACTTTTACTGATGACAAACTAACCTTCCGTGTACATATTAAACATATAATACACTATAGTCCTACTCTGTGTATCGAGCAAGAAAAAGGCAGATTTCTCTGCCTTAATACACAATATACACTCTTTAAGTTACTATATATAA
>NZ_JBFRSX010000089.1:0-4716 GCF_041473835.1 Vibrio sp. 10N.222.55.A1
CCAGAGCCCTTTAGCATGTTGCATATTTCGGAGCATTCCGATCAGTCATTTCGGGATTATCCGATCACCCATTTCGGTTTAAACCGATCACTGATTCCGCGATTATCCGATCACTTTTAGCCTAACTCCGAAATCGGTGATCGGAATAGCGAAAACCGCGATCGGAATGCCCGAAATCCTTCCTTTTTCTCTTTTAAATCAATAGCTCGCTATTCTTTACTTCTTAAACAAGAACGTAAGGAAGCGACAATGGCCAAAAAGAGAACTCCAATGAACAAAATCAAAGAGGTATTACGCCTTAAGTACGACTGCGGTCTCTCCAATCGTGGTATCGCTTCTTGCCTGAAACTCGGCCCGTCCACCATATCGGAACTCCTTACTCGCTTTAAACAAAGCCAACTTGGCTGGCCTCTACCCGAAAGTTGCAGCGATGCTGATCTCACGCAAGCGCTGTATCACGGCAAGAAAGCCAGTCGCGATAAAGTCATGCCAGACTTCACTCAATACGCAGTCGAACTCAGACGTAAAGGCATGACAAAGATGTTGTTGTGGCAGGAATACCATGAGCAATATCAAGAACAAGCTTACGCTTACACTCAGTTCTGCGAGCACTTCACTCGTTGGTTCAAAACTCAAAAGCGCAGCATGCGCCAGCTCCATGTGGCAGGTGACAAGCTGTTTATCGATTACTGTGGGCCTCGGCTTCAAGTGGTCAACCCTGATACAGGTGAAGTGCGCGAAGCAGAAGTGTTCGTGGCGACCTTAGGTGCGTCCAATTACACCTATGTTGAAGCCTTCCCGAGTCAAGGTAAGTCTTACTGGTTAGAGGCGCATGCCAATGCGTTCGAGCACTTCGGTGGTGTACCACAGCTCTTGGTTCCCGATAATCTACGTAGCGCGGTCACCAAAGCCAATCGTTATGAGCCGAGACTTAACGACAGTTATCAAAAACTGGCGAATCACTATCAAACCGCAGTGATGCCAGCTCGCCCTTACAAACCGAAAGACAAAGCCAAGGCAGAGAATGCCGTGATCCTAGTGGAACGCTGGATCATGATGCGACTACGACATCAAACCTTCCATACCTTCAAAGAGCTGAACCTTGCCATCCGTGAGCTTATGAATGACTTAAACGAACGTGAGATGAAACAGTATGGTGCGAGCCGCAAAGCGCTGTTCGACAAACTCGATAAGCCAGCGTTAAAGCCGCTACCTAAGCAGCGATACCTCTATACCGAAACCAAGCGAGCCAAGGTTGGGCCTGATTATCACATAGAATATCGCCGCCACTACTACTCGGTGCCACATCAACTTGTTGGTCACCATGTCGAACTGGAAGCCTCCAACCGTCTGGTGCAGATCTACCATCAAGGTAACTTGGTAGCCCAGCATCCACGCAGCCAAAGAGAGCGCGGAAACAGCACCCAACCAGAGCACATGCCGAGTAATCATCAACATCAGAAGTGGTCGCCTGGACGCCTGCTCAACTGGGGAGCCAATATCGGCCCAGCCACACGAGAAGTCATCAATAAGATGCTCTACTCCAAGCCTCATCCAGAGCAGTCGTATCGCTCCTGCCTTGGGCTGCTCAATCTGAGTAAAGCGCATGGCGAGTCGCGCTTAGAGCAAGCCTGTAAAGATGCGCTGATGCTGACAAAACCGAACTACACCTTCATCAACAATCTGCTGAAGAACAATCGTGAAGGACAACTGAGCAAAGACAACACGAGCACGCCGAACCTTGTTCATAGCAATGTCCGTGGCCCGAACTGTTATCACTAGGAGAAATACAAATGAACGCACTGAACGACCAACTCAAAACCCTCCGCTTGAGCCATGCAGTGAAAGCGTTAGAGCAGCAACAAGAACAACTGAGCACCTACGCAGAGCTGGACTTTGTAGTGGTACGCTGAATTTGGTCACTTAGTTAGAGGTGATATCATCACCTCATAAGTTAACAGGTGACACTATGACAAAACGTACAAGAAGACTATTTAGCGCTGAATTCAAATTAGAAGCGGCACAACTGGTTCTAGATCAGAACCACTCTGTGACAGAGGCTGCTCAAGCTATGAATGTTGGGAAGTCCACGATGGATAAGTGGGTTCGCCAACTAAAAGAGGAACGTCAGGGGAAAGCACCTAAAGCATCGCCGATGACGCCTGAGCAAATTGAAATACGTGAATTAAAAAAGAAGTTAGCTCGCCTTGAAGAGCATAATGAAATATTAAAAAAAGCCACGGCTCTGTTGATGTCGGACTCACTGAACAATTCTTGATAATCAAGAAACTCAAGCAGAGCCACAGCGTAAAAATATTATGTGAAGTGTTCAATGTTCATCGAAGCAGTTATAACTACTGGCGAAAACGTCCAGTAGAAATTGATGCCGAAACAGCAAAGCTCCGTAGTTTAGTTAGCGAGGCACATGCCGCAAGCAACGGTTCTGCGGGAGCGAGAACCATTGCTGACATAATAACGAGTCAGGGAACTAACCTGAGTCGCTACAGAGCAACGAAGTTCATGAAAGCCCTTGGTCTAGTGAGCTGCCAAGTGCCAAAACACAGGTATCGTAAAGCATCACAAGAACATATTGAGATCCCAAACCTCTTAGGCCGCCAGTTTGCAGTTACGGAGCCAAACAGAGTTTGGGTTGGTGACGTTACTTATGTTTGGACTGGCTATCGTTGGATGTACTTAGCCGTAGTTTTAGACCTGTTCGCTAGAAAAACGATTGGTTGGGCAATGTCATTATCGCCCGATAGTCGATTAACTCGTAAGGCTCTTGCCATGGCTTATGAGTCTCGTGGTAAACCACAGGGCGTCATGTTTCACAGCGATCAAGGCAGTCATTATACAAGCCGAAGTTATCGGCAATTACTGTGGCGCTTTCAGATCAAGCAAAGCTTATCTCGACGAGGAAATTGCTGGGATAATGCACCAATGGAACGCTTCTTTAGAAGCTTGAAGACGGAATGGATACCTACAGTAGGTTATCGGAGCTTTGCAGAGGCACAACAAGAAATTACTCGATACATTATTGGGTATTATTGCCAACTCCGCCCGCACCAATACAACGGTGGTTTGACTCCCAATGAATCAGAACGATTGTTCTGGTTAAACTCTAGGAACGTGGCCAATATCAGTTGACCACTACAATTACACCTTTCAAACCGTCACTCCTCTTCTGAATATAGTTTTTGATGTCTTGAGTAAATTTTAAAGTCAAAGTACTGAACTTTGGTAATCCCCTTTGATGGGGAAGATCCATCAAGACATGAAATGTAAGAATGTCTCTATAACGATTAGGTTTGAGAGATCGATAAAGAACGCACCAATTAACGGCACGATAAAATACGCTTGTGGCGATGGGCCGTAGTAACCCGTGATACCATTCATATTGAGCATGGCTGTCGGTGTCGCACCCAAACCAAAGCCCGCATGACCACTTGCCATCACCGCGGCATCATAATTTTTACCGAGTAGCTTATAGGTAACGGACGTAACAAACACAATAGTAAACAATGTTTGAATCGTTAGGATAACCACCAGCGACAACGCCATATCAAACAGCTGCCAAAGTTTGATTTCAAGCAATGCCATAGATAAGAAGACACTTAGGGCAATTGAGCTTAAACGTGCCACTTCGACCATCGCAATCTTGGCAGGTTTGCTCTCGCTAAATAGTGTTGAGAATAGTGCACCAACAAATAACGCATAGACGAAATTTGGCACCATGTTCAGCCAATGCACATCGAGCACAAGCACTAAACTATGTAGCATTTGGCTGAGCTCAACACAGCATGCTAAAAGAACAACGCTTCCGATGCCATGTAGTACATTGCCCTTAGTCGGCATGTGATGGGCCTTTTTGTGTTCCACATCTGCTGCATGTACGTTCGGTGTTGAAAGTTGATTTTTTTCAACCAAATACGTGCCTAAAGGCGCTCCGATAATACCGCCAATCACAAGACCAAAAGTGGCACAGGCCATCGCGATTTCGAGTGCATTATCGACACCAAAATGGTCATGAAACATCGACGCCCATGCAGCACCTGTACCATGCCCACCTGATAGGGTGATAGAGCCCGTCATCAGTCCTAGCTTAGGATCCAGCCCTAAGAACGAGGCTGCAGCGACACCAATAGCGTCCTGAAAAATAATATAAACAACGGCGATTCCGAGAAAGACAACGAACAAGCGTCCACCTTGGAATAGCTGCTTGATATTTGCGCTTAAACCAATGCCTGCGAAAAACATCAGCATCAACGTCTCTTTATAAGGAAGTTCAAATTCGAACTCCATTCCCATGCGATATAAGCAAGTAGTAATTAAGGCTGCGATGCACCCACCAATCACCGGCCCTGGGATATGATATTTACTTAATATTGGTGTGTGTTTTTTGGTTACCTCACCAAACAACAACATCAAGAGTGCCAAAATGGCAGATTCAACGGCATTTACAGAAATTACATTCATTATCACGACCTAAACAACCGAATAAAAAAGCCCCGACTTGACGGGGCTTATATTTTCTAGCAACTACGAATTACGCAGAGAACTCTTGGAAGTACTCATCCAACACAGTGCGTGTTGCACGGCCAATTAGCTCGTACTCGTGGTGAGTAAGGTTCGCTAGTGATACACGTACTGATGCGTGTACTGTGTCGAAACCTTTACCAGGTAGTAAGATTACGCCAGTTTCGTGAGCAAGACGGA
>NZ_JBFRSX010000090.1:0-9405 GCF_041473835.1 Vibrio sp. 10N.222.55.A1
AGAGCAGATATCTAAAGTCACAGAAAAAGACCGTCATTCAGTGGTAATAATGGATGGCGCAGGATGGCATACCGATGATATTGCTAACCCATTTGATAATGTCAGTATTATCAAATTGCCGCCATACTCACCAGAGCTTAACCCTATAGAGCAAGTGTGGAGTCGGTTAAGGCAACACTATCTAGCAAACCAAAACTTCATTGATTATAACGATATTGTTTCGAAGGTCTGTAGCGCTTGGAATGGATTTCTTGAGTGCAAAGATCGCGTCACAAAAATGTGTACAAGAGATTGGATTGACCTGATCAGTTAATTTTCCGGATTGGTATAATATACGCCATTAGCAAAGCCGCGGATTCTCCTACTTACCAAAACAGCGCGTGTTGGGAGTCTAAACCTCCAACCTTTCCATATACTAAGCCTCAGCAGAAATACTGGGGCTTTTTTGTATCTGCTGCTTCTACGAAGTAATGTTGGGATAACTAGGCGCTCCTAGCTCACCTGCGTGCTCGAATCTCCGGAGTGCCTACTCATTCCAGCCTTGCCATATTTAAGACTCTAGTCTGCACGTCTCGGCAGAAATGCTAGCACTTTTTATTCCTGTCATTTTTACAAGTATCACTTGAAGTACCATGTGTTCCTTTAGCTATCTCTATCGAACACTGATTTAGTGCAGCCTTGCTGTATTTAATGACTTAGTTCAAAGCTAAAGCTTTCTGTTCACCACTCATCTAGCTCCGTAGTCCTGTTAATAACTAACGCTATTCTAGCGAGACGTTGAGTCCCGTTATTTTTGTTTCCAGGTGAAAGGTGAAGCCTTTCGATTGAAGCTTATATAACTTGAGAGTGGGTTATTGGGTAGACTAGCGAGTGGGCAGAAGAACTAATTCTCTGTATGACTTAAGCTCCTTAAAGAGTTCTGTCCACCCACATTAAGGCTTTCGATTACTCAAATATTAGCTGTATCAAATATCGATATGAGCTCTATGTTCCACGCATATCTTTCAGCGATAGCTCCAGTATGGGAATTGGTGAGTTTGACTTTCATTGGGTATAAAAAAGGCCACCTAAAGTAGGCGGCTTTGGTTGATCTATCTAGGTGTTAATCTAGCTCTTTCTCTGCTTGTTTTGCTTTCTCTATCATAGGAGTGATTGTTGAGCCTTGAACTAGAATAGAGAACACAACAACGGCGTATGTCATGACAAGGATTATCTCTTTTACATCTATTGCTTTGTCTTCAATTACCCAGATACCTGAAGGGATCGAAAGTGCCATGGCTAATGCTAAGCCACCGCGTAAGCCACCCCAAGTTAGAATCTTAATCGACCACGGGTTGTAAGTTCTAAAGCGTTTAAATCCGATGTAAGACAAGAAAACACTCAAGTAACGTGCACTCAATACTAGAGGGACTGCGAACGCCATTAAGATCCAGTCTTCTTGGTGGAATTTGAATAACAGCATCGACATACCAATTAGTAGGAATAATACGCCGTTTAAGAATTCATCTATCAACTCCCAGAAATGATCTAGGTGATCTTCACTCTCTTTCGAGAATCCGATAAAGCGAGTCCAGTTACCAATCATGATACCTGATACCACCATCGCTAATGGGCCTGATACATGTAGAACTTCAGCAAACGCATAACCAGCAGTTGGGATGCCGATGGTTAATAGCAACTCCATCGAGTGGTCATCGGTATTGCTGATTAGGTAGTGGAATACAAGACCTAAAACAAAACCGTAGACGATGCCGCCAATTGCCTCTTGAACGAATAGCATGGTCACACTACCGACGGTTGGCGCTTCTGTGCCGAATGCGATAGTAAATAGGGTTACGAAGATAACTAAGCCAAAACCATCGTTGAATAGAGATTCTCCCTCGATTTGAGTAGAGATTCTTCTGGGAGCGTCGAGTTTCTTTACTATTGCTAGCACGGCGATGGGATCGGTTGGAGAGATTAGCGAGCCAAAGAGTAGGCAGTAAATCAGATCAAATTGAATACCGATGAACTGGCAAAACCCGTACAGCACAAAACCGATAAAGAATGTTGAAAACAGCGTAGCACCTAACGCGAGTACTGTTATTTCCCATTTCTGGTCTTTTAGGTTTGGTAATTTGATTCCCAAACCGCCTGCAAATAGTAAGAATCCTAATATCCCTTTTAGAAGGAAATCTTCAAAATTGATACTGGCAACGGTTTCTGAGGCGATGTCAGCCAATTGGAACCAATTGTTTTGTCCCGCAATGATAATTAATAGAGATAACATCATTGAGCCAGCTGTAATGGCGATGGTTGTCTGCATTTTACCAATTTTTGTATTCACGAAAGCAATAAGCATGGCTGCAGCGGACAAGAAGCATAAGGTGTAATAGACCGACATTGGGATTCCAACATGTAACAAAGTATGAATATGAATTTTCGTTGTCTCATGCTCAAATAGCAAACATTTTTTTGTCATGACTCAGTAATCAATTTCCTTTTTTAGACGTCTAGACTCCTTTTTAATGTGTGATAGGATGGAGGGATAATTAAAGGAATGAGGTTGTACCGTGGGAAGTAATGTAAGGCAAAAGATTGACGCTCTGTTGAAGCAACGAATTTTACTGATTGATGGTGGCATGGGCACCATGATTCAGGATTATAAATTGGAAGAGCAAGACTATCGTGGTGAACGCTTTGCTGATTGGCACAGTGACTTGAAGGGCAACAATGACCTTTTAGTTCTTACACAGCCTAAGCTTATCAAAGATATCCATATGGAGTATTTGGAAGCTGGGGCTGACATCCTCGAAACCAATACCTTTAACGCTACAACCATCGCTATGGCCGACTATGATATGGAAAGCCTTAGTGAAGAGATTAACTTTGCTGCTGCCAAGCTTGCTCGTGAAGCAGCTGATGAATGGACTGCAAAGACCCCAGATAAACCTCGCTTCGTCGCGGGTGTATTAGGCCCTACCAACCGAACTTGTTCTATCTCGCCTGATGTAAACGATCCAGGTTACCGTAATGTTAGCTTTGACGAACTGGTTGAAGCCTATTCTGAATCGACTCGCGCGCTCATTAAGGGCGGTTCAGATTTAATTCTTATTGAAACTATCTTTGATACGTTAAACGCGAAAGCGTGTGCCTTTGCCGTTGAATCTGTTTTTGAAGAGGTGGGTATTGCTCTTCCAGTGATGATTTCCGGTACCATCACTGACGCATCAGGTCGTACCCTTTCAGGACAGACGACAGAAGCATTCTACAACGCCCTTCGTCATGTAAAACCAATCTCATTTGGATTGAACTGTGCATTGGGCCCTGATGAACTGCGTGAGTATGTCGGTGAGATGTCTCGTATCTCAGAGTGCAATGTTTCTGCTCACCCTAATGCGGGTTTGCCTAATGCATTTGGCGAGTATGACCTTTCTCCTGAGGATATGGCTGAACATGTTAAAGAGTGGGCTGAAAGTGGCTTCTTGAACCTAATTGGTGGGTGTTGTGGTACTACTCCAGAGCATATCCGTCAAATGGCTGAGGCCGTTGAAGGTGTAACGCCGCGTCAATTGCCAGACTTACCAGTTTCTTGTCGTCTTTCGGGACTAGAGCCACTGACGATAGCTAAAGAATCTTTGTTCGTGAATGTAGGTGAGCGGACCAATGTTACCGGCTCTGCACGCTTTAAGCGCCTTATCAAAGAAGAGCTCTACGACGAAGCCTTGAGTGTAGCTCGAGAGCAAGTCGAGAATGGTGCTCAAATTATCGATATCAACATGGATGAAGGGATGCTAGACGCCGAGGCGTGTATGGTTAAATTCCTGAATCTATGTGCTTCAGAACCTGAAATCTCGAAAGTACCTGTTATGGTCGATTCTTCTAAGTGGGAAGTTATCGAAGCTGGCCTAAAGTGTATTCAAGGCAAAGGCATCGTTAACTCAATCTCTCTAAAAGAAGGCAAAGAGAAGTTTGTTGAGCAAGCCAAATTAGTTCGTCGTTATGGTGCTGCTGTCATCGTGATGGCGTTTGATGAAGTCGGGCAGGCTGATACTCGAGAGCGTAAAATCGAAATCTGTACCAATGCCTACAACATTCTTGTTGATGAAGTCGGTTTCCCACCAGAAGATATTATTTTTGACCCGAATATTTTCGCAGTGGCTACTGGTATCGATGAGCATAATAACTATGCGGTTGATTTCATTGAAGCAGTAGGAGACATCAAACGCGATCTCCCGCATGCGATGATCTCTGGCGGTGTGTCGAATGTTTCATTCTCATTCCGTGGTAATAACTACGTCCGTGAGGCTATTCACGCGGTATTCCTATATCACTGTTTTAAAAACGGTATGGATATGGGCATTGTAAACGCTGGTCAGTTGGAAATTTACGATAATGTTCCAGAAGATCTGCGTGATGCTGTTGAAGATGTGGTACTAAACCGTCGTGATGATTCGACTGAAAGATTGCTGGATATGGCGACCGAATACCTAGAGCGTGCTGTTGGTAAGGTTGAAGATAAATCTGCATTAGAGTGGCGAACTTGGCCTGTAGAGAAGCGTTTGGAGCACTCTTTGGTAAAAGGTATCACCGACTTTATTGTTGAAGATACCGAAGAAGCTCGTGTTAATGCCTCTCGTCCTATTGAAGTGATTGAAGGTCCTCTAATGGACGGAATGAACGTTGTTGGTGACCTGTTTGGTGAAGGTAAGATGTTCTTACCACAGGTTGTAAAGTCTGCGCGTGTGATGAAACAGGCGGTTGCCCATTTAGAACCATTCATTAATGCATCCAAAGAAGTGGGCGCAACTAACGGTAAGATTTTGTTAGCGACCGTTAAAGGTGACGTTCACGATATCGGTAAAAATATCGTTGGTGTGGTTTTACAGTGTAATAACTACGAAATTATCGACTTAGGTGTGATGGTTTCTTGCGAGAAGATTCTCAAGGTAGCGAAAGAAGAGAATGTCGACATTATTGGCCTGTCTGGGCTGATTACACCGTCTCTTGATGAAATGGTACATGTTGCTAAAGAAATGGAGAGACAGGGTTTCAAGCTGCCTCTTCTGATTGGCGGTGCAACCACATCTAAAGCTCACACAGCAGTTAAGATTGAGCAGAATTATTCAGAACCTGTTGTATACGTAAATAATGCCTCGCGTGCAGTGGGTGTTTGTACCTCACTACTTTCTGATGAATTGAAACCCGCTTTCGTTGAGAAGCTGGATATCGATTACGATCGCGTTCGAGATCAGCACAATCGTAAGAAGCCTCGTACCAAGCCTGTCACGCTTGAAAGAGCTCGTGCCAATAAAGTTGCTATCGATTGGGATGCGTATACGCCACCGGCACCCGCTAAGCCGGGAGTTCACATCTTCAATGATTTTGATGTGGCAACTTTGCGTCAGTACATCGATTGGACTCCATTCTTTATGACATGGTCATTGGTTGGTAAATACCCTGCAATCCTTGATCATGAAGAAGTGGGTGAAGAGGCAAAACGTTTATTCAAAGATGCTAATGATTTACTGGATCGCGTAGAGAAAGAGAAGCTGCTTGAAGCGCGTGGTATGTGTGCCATGTTCCCAGCGAACAGTGTTGGTGATGATATTGAGGTGTATACCGATGAATCTCGTACCGAAGTTCTAAAAGTTCTACACAATCTTCGTCAACAAACAGAGAAACCAAAAGGCTTTAACTACTGTTTGTCTGATTACATTGCGCCAAAAGAAAGCGGTAAAGCGGATTGGATTGGTGGCTTTGCGGTTACGGGTGGTATTGGTGAGCGAGAGCTGGCTGATGAATACAAAGCGAAAGGCGATGACTACAACGCGATTATGATTCAGGCGGTTGCTGACCGATTGGCTGAGGCGTTCGCGGAATATCTGCATAAAGAAGTGAGAAAGGATATTTGGGGTTACTCGCCAGATGAGAATTTGTCTAACGACGATTTGATTCGAGAGAAATACCAAGGTATTCGTCCAGCTCCAGGTTACCCTGCTTGCCCAGAGCATACAGAGAAAGGTACGTTGTGGGAGCTGATGGACGTTGAAAAGGCAATCGATATGTCATTAACGACAAGCTACGCGATGTGGCCTGGTGCCTCAGTGTCTGGTATGTATTTCTCACACCCTGATGCTAGATACTTTGCTATTGCACAGATTCAACAGGATCAAGTGGATAGCTATGCTGACCGCAAAGGTTGGGATATGTTAGAAGCCGAGAAGTGGTTAGGTCCTAACATTAACTAGTTTGAATCTATGATGAGCTTTGATTCGTAAAGTAAAAAGAGAAAGGGTTGCTAAATAGCAACCCTTTTTGTATTTGTGATTTATCTGTCGATGATAAACGGACTTTCTATTCAAATAATTCTTGGTGCAGTTTTTGAATCGCCAACTTAGAAACAGATTCATTTAGTAAGAAGCACAGGTTGTGTGGGCTTGCACCGTAACAAATCATGCGTAGGTTGAAGTCTTCAAGAGTGCTGAATACTTGCTTAGCGTAGCCTTTGCTTTCACTCATATTATTACCAATCAATGCCACTAAACACAGGTCATGTTCCACATCGACTGAACAAAGCTCTTCTAGCTCAAGACGTGCTGCTTCTGGTAATTCAGGAGCACCACCAGATGTATCAGTTTGATCTAGGGTGAGTGAAACACTGATCTCAGAGGTAGTAATCAGATCGACAGAGATCTTATGTTTAGCAAGGATCTCGAACACTTTCGCAAGAAAGCCGTAAGCATGGAACATATTAGCGCTACGCAGCGTAACCATGGTTTGGTTGCAGCGAAGGGCGAGGGCTCTGAATAGTGGAGAGCTTTCCACCTGTTGGCGAATCCAAGTTCCACCCAACTCTGGTGCTTTAGAAGAGCCGACAAATACCGGGATTTGGTGGCGTAATGCAGGTACTAGAGTCGATGGATGCAAGATCTTCGCACCAAAGTTTGCCATTTCCGATGCTTCACTGAAGCTGATCTCTGGGATAGGAGAAGCTTTAGGTGCAATACGAGGGTCAGTGGTGTAAATACCCGGAACATCCGTCCAGATTTCTAGACCAATCGCCTTTACAGATTCGGCAATCAATGCTGCTGAGTAATCACTGCCACCGCGGCCTAAAGTCGTGGTGTTACCTTCGCTATCAGCGCCGATAAAACCTTGGGTAACGACAACTTGTTGTTGGCAAAGTGGAATCAGTTTCTCTTGCGCTAGAGCGGCAATATCTTCTAGTTGAGGTTCGGCTTTACCAAAATCATCATTAGTACGCATCACATCTCTGATATCAAAGCGAACAGCAGGAGTGCCTCGTTCAGAGATGATCTGAGCCAAGATGTGTGTCGACATCAACTCGCCACATGCGACAAGGTGATCCGTCAGTTTAGTACTTGTTTGGAATGATGCGGCCTCTGCAGCGCTCGCAATGTCATCAAGAATGCTGTGGACTTCTTTTTCGATGCTGATTGGATCTGCGAGTTGGTCAAGAATTGCGTTGTGAATGTCCGCTAATTGCGCCATTAGTTCCTGACGACGAGCTTTGTCTTGAACACCATTTGCTAGTTCAACCAGCAAGTTAGTGACACCAGAGCATGCACTACTCACGACCAGTTTCGTGTTTGAGTTGTTTTCAATAATGGCAGCACAACGGCTCATTGCTTCAAAGTTGGCAACACTTGTTCCACCAAACTTAGCGACATTAAAAGAACCAGCTACATTAGATGCACTCACGATATATCTCCCACGACTTCCTAAAATAAAATTACGGTTGGGTAATCCAACGTCCGATGTTTTTCGAAGAGAGTTTTAGAGCAAAAAGAGAGGAATTATTAGAATAGTAACCTCAGAAGCTCTTCACCATATAGAAATGGCGACAGTTGACGGGATTCAGCCCGCTCAACCGATAATAAAGGTCCTGCATCCTTTTATTATCTCGGCACTGCTCCCCATAAATGTTTTGTATTGGAAATGCGGTTCCACAAAACATCTGCCTGGGCAGTGCTCCTCTTCTGCTAGATAGCCGTTTCATTGAACGTTTTTGTGGTAACAATGTCAATCCGTAACTTGAGATAATTGAAAAATAATTTTAACAATTATGTGACAGTGGTTTGACCTCAATACTTATGGCTAATTGCTGAGGTAATCAATTTGCTTTAGGGTGGATTGTTCACAACATTAACGTAAGGGATGTACATGTCTAATTTACCACTCACTACTGCTATCGATAGCTTTTATCCACCACACCGAACGTTAATGGGACCTGGTCCTTCAGATATCTCACCTCAAGTGTTACAGGCTTTGAGCCGTCCAACCATAGGTCACTTAGATCCGCTGTTTATTGCGATGATGGACGAGCTTAAACAGCTTCTTAAATACGCTTTTCAGACTGAAAACGAATTTACGATTGCCGTTTCTGCACCGGGCAGTGCGGGTATGGAGACCTGTTTTGTTAACTTGATTGAGCCTGGTGAAAAGGTGATTGTTTGTCGTAACGGTGTCTTCGGTGAGCGTATGCGAGAAAACGTGGTGCGTTGTGGTGGCGAAGCGATCCTTGTTGATGACGAATGGGGCAAGCCCGTTTCAGTTGAAAAGGTAGAACAAGCATTGGCAGAAAACCCCGATGCCGTTGCTGTTGCATTTGTGCATGCAGAGACATCAACCGGAGCGTTATCTGATGCTCAAGCTATCTCTGCTGTCGCTCGTCAGTTTGATGCGTTAACGATTGTTGATGCAGTGACATCATTAGGTGGTGTGCCATTGCTGGTTGATGAGTGGCAGCTTGATGCGGTTTATTCTGGCAGCCAAAAGTGTCTGTCTTGTGTGCCAGGGCTATCTCCAGTGACTTTCTCTCAGCGTGCGGTTGATAAAATGAAAGCCCGTAAAGCACCAGTGCAAAGCTGGTTTTTGGATCAAAGTTTAGTATTAGGTTACTGGAGTGGAGAAGGTAAGCGTAGCTACCACCATACCGCACCCGTGAACAGCCTTTATGCTCTGCATGAGTCGCTGGTTTTGTTGAAAAATGAAGGCTTAGATAATGCGTGGTCTCGTCATCATGCGATGCACCAAGAGCTTAAAGAAGGCGTAGAAGCTCTAGGGTTAAAGTTTGTGGTTGATGAAGAGAGCCGCCTGCCGCAGCTTAATGCACTTTATTTCCCAGAAGGAATTGATGAGGCTAAGATCAGAACGCAGCTTTTAGAAGAATATAATCTTGAAATCGGTGCTGGGCTTGGCTCTTTGGCTGGTAAGGCATGGCGTATCGGCCTAATGGGTTACGGTGCTCGTAAAGAGAATGTCGCGTTGTGCCTAAAAGCGCTAAAAGATGTTTTGAAGTAGCTGCATGAACTGAAATTAAAAAGAAAAGCGCACGAGAGATCGTGCGCTTTTTTGTATCTACCCCAAGCTCCTACTGCCTACTCATAGACAGAACCTTAA
>NZ_JBFRSX010000091.1:0-3251 GCF_041473835.1 Vibrio sp. 10N.222.55.A1
AAAAATATATTATCCTTTGAAGATTGTACTATAACTAATTTTAGCGACTTCAATTGTATTATCGGTAAAAATAATGTTGGTAAGTCAAACTTTTTAAAAGTTTTAGAGTACTTTTACTCCAATTTAAAAAATGAATCAGTTATACCGTTACCACTTCAATCTAATTATTCTAGTGTAGGTAAAATAACAATAACATACGACACCACTAGACTGGAAGAAGTAATTAAAAGTAGAAAAAGCAAAAGTGATTATCAAAAACATATATATAGCTCTCTATTTAAAGATGATAACTTTAATTTGGTTGTTAATAGGAAGATTAGAAAAGAGTTTAAGCTAACATTAATAATTAATAGCAATGGTTCTATTAGTTGGTCTGATAAAGACAAAAATGTGAGAAAGATAATAAACAGAATATATCCATTGTTTTCAATAGATGTTAGAAAAATGGATTTGTATGATTGGGACAAGCTTTGGAAAACAGTTAGTCAGCTTAAGTTTCTAAATACTAAGTCTCTGAATACAAGTCAAATAGTCGACTTCTTTGATGAGAGAGTTTCAAAAAAAAGTAACGCTTATAAAGATTATGTAAAAATCGTTGGGGAATTGACTCAAGCATCGCCATATAATTATCAAGACATGGTTCTTAACTATATAAAAGTTGGATTGAGCGGGCATAAATTCAATATAGACGGTTTTGAATTAAGTACACAGTCTGACGGGACAAATTCACATAGATTTATTGAACTTTTCCTATCGTTAATTATTACTCTTACAAGAAGAGAGTATATTACTCCTATTGTATATATTGATGAGCCAGAATTAGGTTTACATCCCAAGTTAAATGAAAGGTTAATATATAATTTACATAAGCTATATAACGAACTCAAAAAAAATACGGATAGCAAAAAACTAGGAAAATATGCAACACCTTATCCCACTGTGTTAATGACTACACATTCACCTAATATTCTTAAATCCGTAATAAAACAGTTCAAGAATGATGGTGAACATAGTGTTTTCCATTTTGGATTACAATCAAGAAAAACAATTGTTTCACTACTAAATACAAAGTTCAAGGATAAGAGGTTTCTCAATGTATTTAGTGATAACGAAGCTAGATTATATTTTAGTGATTTTATTCTATTCGTTGAAGGTGAAACAGAGTTAGAGTTATTTGGTAACATGAGCTTAGTGGAAAAGTATGGTTTCCTAAACAAGGTGGATATTTACAAAACAAATGAAGTGATGCTCCGTTCCATTAACCCTAGAGAATCTAAAGCTCCTATCCCATACTTAAATGTTTATGATGCCGATAAGATGTTGACTTACAACTTTGATAACAAGGAATTTATTTTAAAGAAAAAAGAAGTTAATCTGCATGATCTAAAAGATAGATACAAATATACTACATTTATTTCGCCTAACTATCCTATAAAAAGGGCACTAAAGTCCATTTTGACAATCGATGGTGTCTCTATATCTGTTAATAAGAAAGGGACGGAGTTTTCTAAGCTATCTTATCTTTCATTTATAAATAAGTGTAATAACATATTATTAAAAACTGATCGAGTACATATAGCGCCATCTACGATTGAAGAAACTTTGATCTGTAAAGAGTCTAGGAAAGTGGCAATTCGCTGGTTAATAAACCAAACAGAAGAGCTCGTCGAAGGAACTCTAATGATTGGTGGTGGAGGTGATATAAACAAAAAACTTGATAGTTTTAGGCGTAGATTTAAAAAAGATAATATTGACTACTTCTATAAAAATGTGTTCACACCCCACGAATATAATGGGGATTTATCAGAGAAAAATAAGGATTTTGTAAAACAAGTTCTTGTACTTAATTTGAAAAAATTGCTGAAGCAATTCTATATTAAAAATGATGACTTAAATAGAAACGATCAAGTCACAACGTTACGTCTTGCGTTAGATGGTAAAACTCACACATTATGTAGTCAGAAATCAAAAAATTATGAGAGTGCTATTAGCCCTGAGCTTAGGAATGCTGTCGATAATATCAAAGAACAATGCTTAAAGAAGCTTCCTATGCAGTTAGGAAAAACGGGTGGCTGGGTAACATCGTTTTTAAATTTTGCAATTGCAGATATTGAGAATGAATCCAATACTGATAGTGAATTTCGTGAGAAATTTTCTAGGATTTTCCCACACTTGGATGATATACTTAAGAAGATTTCAGTATCGATAGTTTAGAGAGTTTTTGTTCGCAAATTCGATATTTTTATATCCTAGTCTCAACATTGTCTGACTCTGTGCATCCCTGTGTAGGTGTACTTTTAATGCACGACAAGTTCGTGAAAAGATGAATTAGTATCCATGTGGAATCATAATGAAAAATTATACTGTTAATAGTTCTGTTTTATCCGTTCTTAAAGAGTGTACATTTTTCGATGAAGGGAGTGGCTTAAAGTCACTCCCTTCAACTCACTTTAAAGAAACTAAAGTTGGGAAAAAGTTCGTATATGTACCTTCAGGTTCAGAAAGAAACCATATTAATGCTATACATGAATCTTTAAATAAAAGTTTATTTAGTCGAATCCCAATTAATCAAGCAGCTACTGCTTATTCGAAAAATAAGTCGTACTTAAATTTTCTTGAACCACATAGGAATAGCTATTACTTTTTAAGGTTAGATCTCAAGAACTTTTTTCATTTCATTAATAGAACTGTAGTAAGAAACTCCATTTCAGAGCATGTGTCTTCATCTGAGGTTATTGAAGGATGTAGTCAATCTAATTTGGATTTTATAGTCAATATTTTAACGATTACGCTCCCTGACAAATCAAAAAATGAAGAGTTTTCAGGTAAGACAATTTTGCCTATAGGTTTTAAATCATCTCCTGTCGTATCTAATATAGTATTTAGAAAGTTAGATATTCTAATAGAAAGGTTTTGCGCCAAGAATAATGTGACTTATACTCGTTATGCGGATGACATGCTATTTTCAAGCTCGACCGTGAGGGATGATAAATATCGAGAGAAATCTGTTTTTGATGACTTGTTCAAGAAGAAAGAGAAAGTCCAATTTTTGCATTCAGATAAGTTTATAGAAGAAATTTCTTTCATAGTTAATATTGATGGTTTTAAATTAAATAGAAAAAAAACGGTAAAGTCAAAGAAGCACTTATTACTTAATGGATATTTAATATCGGGTTCAGATTATCCTTATTTGAGCGGTAGTATAAGAATATCTAATAAGAAAACAAAGATAATATCAAAAATGATTCATG
>NZ_JBFRSX010000092.1:0-5287 GCF_041473835.1 Vibrio sp. 10N.222.55.A1
TTAAGGTTCTGTCTATGAAGCTCCCTAAATTTAAGAAAAAACTGCACCTTATAACCTCGCTGCTAACCTAAAATTTTGATACACTCCACCACAGGAAATACAATATACGAATTACTATGAAGCTTTATACGATCCAACATTCATTGGCACTTCTTAGCATTCAATTAATCATAACAAGTTGGTGTCTATTCACATACTCTCATTTACCAAACACTGTTCTTAATTCTATGATTTTGGTTATGTTTGTATTTTTATTAACTACTTATACTCTTCCGTCAAAAAATAGACTATTTTCAAATAAACAGCATGAGTTCATTATTACACTTATAAGTAGTTATGGCGTTTCAGCTCTATTTATTACACTCATCCGAATAGATTACTCTCGTCCTGCTTTGCTTATAGGGGCTGCCTTAACCTTTATTTGGATTCTCATCTATTATCGTTTACATAAAAAACAAAAAATTACACTATATTCTCTTACTGGATCAGTAGATAGTGTTGACTCACGTTATAAAAACATTACCATATATCAGTATCAAAAAGACATATCACTACATCAAATCAAAAAAAACTCCGATGGACTGGTTACTAGTCTCCATGAAATACACTCAAGAGATACAGCTCAATTCCTTGCAGATTGTGCTCTTGCTCAAATACCCGTTTATCATTCGGAAGTGATTACTGAGCGATTAAATAAACAAGTATCAACTACTCATTTATCCGAAACCACCTTACAATCTCTCATCCCAAACTCTAGATACTTAAAAATAAAGCCCGTACTAGAAGCAACTCTTATCTTACTATTTTTGCCTATAACTCTTATTTTATGCTCTATTATTTCAGCTCTACTTTATATACAAGATCCAGGAAAAGTAATATACACCCAAACTCGAGTTGGAAAAAATGGTACAACATTTACTCTGTATAAATTCAGAACCATGTACAATTCAGCATCAATCAAAAGTACACAATTTGCTACTCAAGAAAAACATCGAATTCATATTATTGGTGCTTGGTTAAGAAAATTTAGATTGGATGAAATACCGCAGTTTTATAATGTATTAAAGGGAGATATGTCCCTAATTGGCCCTCGACCTGAGCAACCTGAATTTGTTAAGTCCTACAAACAGCAAATCCCATTTTACAACTATCGCCATACGGTAAAACCAGGAATCACCGGCTGGGCACAGATAAATCAAGGATATACCGACAATTCAGAATCAACGCAGACAAAGCTAGGCTATGATATCTATTATATTAAGCACTACAGCTTCGAGTTAGATTTAACTATCGCAATAAAAACGGTTAGGACCTTACTAACAACTGATGGATCTGCGTAATGAAGCAAAAAAAAGTAGTACATATACTCATTGACAATGCCACTCGACTTGAATTTTTCCAACGAGTCCTTAAGAATGAAAATACTACACCCTCTTATGTACTTCATTCGAACATCTATACCTATGTGCTAGCAAAAACAAAAAAGTATCCTGGCAGCCATATTTTACTTAGACAAAGTAAAGTTAAGAAAAACACAGTACAGTCAAGTATTGAAGAGATTAAGGGACAAAGAGAATATCACTATGGTATTAACCGAAGTAACTTTAAAAAATTAGTAGAACCAAATGATGAACTATGGGTATTCTCAGGATTTCAATACGTCGCTTTAGAAATAAAGACTACACATCATAATATTCGTTACTTTGAAATAGCTAATTTCCCGAATAAATACCAGTCAAGTTATACAGGGGTAAATGCGGATGCAGATCATCATCATAAAATAGAAGAATTGCGAAGAACTCGTACTGTGACGCCTAGAGAAATAGAACTGCTAAAAAAACGATTACTAACTTTTCGTCCACCACACGTTGACTCATCAATATTAAGCAAAGCTCTAGAACAGTTTGTGAACCTGATAGGTTTTTATTGCCTAAAAACAACAGCACCTCATTCATCACCCTTGCAGCAATTAAAAACAGCAATAGAGATCTATCGAGTTAGAAAGGTAATTCATAGCCATAAGAGCTTACAACACCCAAGTAACTTCAATTTATTCATAGGTCAAGTAGCACAAGATTCACAAACCCTATTTCAATCTAATACAAATGCCATTGATTCAATTAAAAAAGCACACCAAGACTCAGAATCAAAAGGACTCCCCCTTATCGTTCGGCTTCACCCTGGAGAAAAACAACTTTGCGTAATACAGGAACAAATCCATTTTTGTAAACAAGAAGGCATCCTCATTTGCAACCAAGGAGCTTTACTTGAAAGCGTTCTTCAAAGTGAGCATATATATACAATAAACTCCACTGGAGGGTTACATTCTTTACTCCTTGAAAAACCAGTAACCCTTTATGGCAACAGTTTTTATCAAGATTGGAAAGCCAGCGATGTTGTCCTTTACCACCAATATTTACTTCAAGAGCTGTACTCTCCTACCCCATAAAAGGAAACAATAGTGAACATAATTACTACATCCACCAAAGTTGGGGATAATGCTCAACTCTCATTTAAGAAAGTAGGGGTACTAGATATCCGACGCAAATCAATCCCGGAACTATGTGAAGATAAGCGAGTTTTAGTGGTTGGCTGTGTAGATATGATTGATATGCTCTCTATGCAAAAGTACATAGAACAAGGAGAACATCAATTCCACAATATTTCCCAGAAAGCCAGCTATACGGCAGGACTTGATATCAATGAAAAGGGCGTTAAATTACTGCAAGAAAAAGGATACCATGTTGATCATTGCGACATATTCAACGGTCAAAGTAAGTATCTAGAGGAAGAGTATGATTATGTCGTTTTGTCTCATGTTTTAGAGCATATGATTGATTTAACGGGCTTCATAAACAAAGTAATGAACACTGTAAAAACCAAACAAGTTATTTTTGCGGTACCAAATGCATACAATATAAAACATGCGCTCCCCGCTCTATTACTACAAAGAGAAAAAGTCAGTAATGACCACTATTACACTTTTACACCAATCACCTTTGTAAAGCTTATCAAAGGATTGAACTTTGAAGTAAAAGCACTATATTTTGATCAAGATAGAAGAATAAAATCAGGTAAAAAACACCGAGTATTGGGAACCTTATGGTCAATAGTAAAGTCAAAACTATTCACACACAGCGGTGATATTGTTTTAATTGCTCAATATAAGAATTAACTTTTCTGTACGCTCCTTTGAAAATTACATGAAAAGTAAGCCGTGAATAAAGTATAAATAGTTTTTCCTCCAATCGAGGTTAACACAGCCCCCCATACTCCATAGTTAATAGTTAACACAGCGAGTAAAACAAAAACGACTAGTGCTGACATAATTGTTGAAATAGTAATATAGCCTAATTTATTTTGGGCTATTAAAAAGCTTTCAGTCCACCCCAAAAAAGCTGCAGGAATCAGCAATAGTGAGCTATAAATCAATAATTCATGAAAAGATACATACTCCTCCCCAAACATCCTCATAATATCTTCACTGGAAACAAATATAATCATCACACCAAACAGCATGGTAACGACAGGAAAGAATGCCCCCACATAACCCAACTTCAATACTGCTTTTGAATCTTTAAGACTCACCGCTTTAGTAAAACGAGGTAAGAGTAATATTCTTGCTCCAACAACTACAAAGAACAAAACATTCATTAAACGAGCAGTAACTCCCATCACTGCAATACTCTTATCATCTAACCAAAATGAAGATAAAGGCAGCACCAGATGTGTAACCGCAAGACCAAGAACCATAATCGACAGGTATGGCAATGTGCTTTTGAATGTCTTATTTAACTCAACAACTGATATTCGACTAAACCCTATATCACCCATTTTAATCAAATAACCTAGCGCAATAACTAGCGTCAAAAAGACACTAAAAGAATACAATTTAATAAGAGAATGTTGAGGTATAATCAGAACTAAAAAAACAAATAGAAATGGTTGTAAAACAAATTGAAAAAATGCTCCCAAAGGCGATTTATTATACCCTTGAAATATAGCAATTGTTAAAAAAAACAATGACATTACGTATATTTCAAATAAACCTAGTTCAACAACCAAGTCAAGCAATCTAACTAACACCCCAAAATACAATCCAAAACAGAGCAATGCACCCAATAATGAGAGCAAAAAAGTAGCAGAAATAGCGCAGTATTTTTCTTTTAAGTCATAACTAGCGGCAATCTTCTTTACGAGTAATCGCCCCCCTCCTAATGTAGCCAATTGTGATACAAAAACAAGAATGCCAAGAGAGATAAAATATTGTCCAATAATCTCAGGTTGATATGAACGAGCCAGCAATAGGTTAACTAGTAAAGCCCCGATTGCACCTATAACCTTAAGAGAACCAAGTTGAATTCCCTGCTTAATCAATCCACTCGGCTTACTTACGCCATTATTCACTAAACCCTATCTCCAGAGCCCTTACCTGAAACTGTCTGTAGAATATAAATAAAGTAGAGTTTTACTGAGAGCGTTTGAATCATCGTTTTATCCCACTCCGCCAACAGCTTAGGCGTCGACATATCGATATCATTGATTTGAGCTAACCCCGTGACACCGGGTCTTACCGCCAGCACGCCTCTCGATTCCCTTTCATCGATGAGCTCTTGCTGATTGAACAAGCATGGTCGCGGGCCAACCAAACTCATTTCACCTTTCAGAACGTTGTATAACTGTGGTAGTTCATCCAATTTAGTCTTGCGTAAAAATTCACCCAATTTAGTCACTGAATTAGCCCCCACCAAGTGAGTTGCCACTGATTGTGTTTCTACCGGCATAGTGCGGAATTTCACTAAAGTAAATGGCTTTTTGTTACGCCCTACTCGTGTTTGAAAAAAAACTGGAGAGCCTGTGTCAAAGTAACCAAGAATACAAATGACAAGAAAAACAGGCCAAAGGAACAAAAGGCCAAACAGCGCAAAAAAGAAATCTAAAAAACGAATCAAAATGGATGCCTTAAACTCAGATAAACGAATATAGTGAATGCAGTAAGTGCCACTCATGAGTAAAGAGTACCTGAATCACTTACGAATACAAATGGAGGGAGCTAGCTGCAACACATCAGTGTGAGTTTAAGTATGCTTCTACTATTCTTTTGCTCTCACCAGCAAAGGGCTCTGGAGCTTTCAACCCAAAGTACCTATCGTCAAAACCTATCCCACCAGGGCATAGCTTGAGTCCTCTTAAACTATGTCTTGTTATTAAGACTGACGATCCAGATTGTATCCAAAACATTGGGATTAGGATTAGTCTCGTTATCTTCCCCAGGGCGGGAGCATAC
>NZ_JBFRSX010000093.1:0-2526 GCF_041473835.1 Vibrio sp. 10N.222.55.A1
TGTTCATGGCACGCTTACGTACCAGACAGACCACACGAAAGTTTCTCAGAGCACTTTGTGGTTTCCGCAGAATTTACGATGGAAGTAATAAAGTATTTAGATGATCTTTGGCTAGAAGACAATAGCCCTACTTTCTACGAGTTAGAAGATAGATTCGGTGGAAAAAGTAATCGATGCGAACTTTTGAATATTTGTCGTTACGCATATTTAGACGGACGCTTCGATGAAAGATTATGGGATGCACTTCTCACTAAAATGAAGCACCCAAGTGAAGCTAGATCTTTAAATGCAGATTTCAATGAAGACGACCTGTATATTATTTAGACTTCATATGGTTCTTTGGGATGCAGGGCACAGATTTCAATTTAACGCAGCAATAAGCGGCAAATGAACGTGTGCCATGTTTGAGCGTAACGAGTTCAGCACGCGTTCATGAAGCCGACTTAATTGCCTTGTATGGCTTAATTTTCAGACTTACTTTTAGTAGGTTCGGGTTTCTGTTGAGGCTTCATGTTTATAATCCCTTCAACGCTAGCTTCTTCTTTTCTCGCAGGACGAAGAGCCTCAAGACCATTGATTGAATCACCAACAGCGACATTATGAATAGTTTTATTTACTTCTTTTGTCATTTTCATTTCCTTTTCTATAAATTGATTAATGGCAGTAGTACCTCCAATGATCAGAGTTAGAATAACTCCAAACACAAATGAAATTGCTGCCGATGTGTCTAATGACTTCAATAAAGGATCATTTGTTTGTGTTTCAGTAACGATCCCCTCAAGATGCTTAGCATTGCGTTTAAAAACAAAAAGAATTGAGACAACACAAACAAGAAAAGATAGTAGCGCCACAAAATACAGTACCAACCCTTCAACTGAACTAGCACCGACGGTTGTTAATAGCGTAACGAGTAAACCTATTGCTCCAGTACTTAACGTTAGCAAACTTTTATCCAGCTCAAATTTCGTATTTAGCCAAGCTCCAACCGTAGCGGCATAAAACTCTACTTCTTTTTCTTTATTGGACACTGTATACCTCTAGATCTTGCATAGGGCCATGTAGCAGCATTAAGATGCGACGCACGCTTGCTAAACTGTGAGCGAAGCGAAACCAGCAAGCGTAAGGAATCACTCTTAAATGCTTATATACCATTTGTCTACGATGATAGTTCGCCAGTTTCTGATATTCTTACAAGTTCATTTAGTAAGCTATCGATGTCTACTGAATCTTCAACTTCAAGACCTAAATACCCGCAAAAGACTACTGCTAAATGCTCCATGTAGTCGGTCATGAAATCATCTTCTATTTGCATGTATGCAATTAGAAAAAGAGCAACGATACGCCTATTAATATTTGTCAAATACTCTGGCTCGGTTGGGGTTACAATTGACGCAATATACTCAAAAAGGAAGTATGTATAATAAAGAACATAAGGGAGTCGCGTGTACAAATAACGCTGTTGCGTATAGACCTGCTCAGGCCCAGAGAAAATAAAGTTTATGTTAAGTAGCTCTGTTTTTATGGCCTTATGCTCAGTAAATAAGTGAGTGGCTTGATTGCAAACACGATCAAAACTGTCAAAACTAGACTTGTTATAACGCAGCTCACCGAGATACTCTGGGCTCATAACTCCTTCTAAGCCAATCCGATTCAAAACAGTATTGATACGTTTCGCATGCCCTTCAGGCCCTCCGCCATTTTTGGGCCTTAGAAACATAGGATCTAGGGATAACTTTTCGACAAAATCATTTTCATCTATGACCATAGCTTCGAGGAGATAAAGACTTTCTTGAATAGGTTTTCTTAGTAGCATAAAAGCCACTGACATTTTCCCTTTTTCGGCAGCAGTCAAAGCTTCATAAATACAGTGCAACATATCAGATAACACGGCTGGTAATACGACGGTTCTGATAACCAAACTACGTTCATCATGCTTTTGTTTTTTTTCTAACCAGTCGAGAATGTTTATCTCACCTTCAAGCGATTTAATCTCATGCTCTCCAAATGAAAATTCATGGCGAAAAGCGCTATTTTTTTCGCCTGAACGGAGGAACTCTACCATTACATCGTGCATGAACATGCATGCAGCGTGAGCATCTCTAAATTCTTTTGGAAGCTGCATTTCTTTCCTCATCCTATGTTCACTCACACATATTCAACTAAAGCCAAATTAAGATTTTTTCTTCGGTAAATTATCTAACAACTTACAAAATGCTCTATCCGCTGCACCTTGCCCTTCATAAATGTAACCAGTATCAAAAAACAAATCTCCACCTTCGTTACTTATCTGAATTCCCCAGCAACCATGCTCTTTCTCTGGATTTTCCACAATTTCTACAATAATTTTGCTCACAAGGTAATCTCCTTTATCTATGATTGTCACATTCAATGCGATCCCAAGTCATGGTACGAATCGCCATTATGCCAATAGCCACGTTATTTCATATTAAATGCATTAGATGAATTAAGTCAAAGAGGAAGCTGTGGGAATGTTACGAGTATCTACTCTAACGTGATGTATGGAAT
>NZ_JBFRSX010000095.1:0-9049 GCF_041473835.1 Vibrio sp. 10N.222.55.A1
TTTAGGCAACAACGCCGCTGACAACTAGAGCAAAAAAACGTGTTGCGCTGTCCGATTTTTAGCTCTTGAATCAATGCTTCGCAGCTTGGACACTTTTCACCTGCTTTACCATACACTTGCAGCTCTTGTGCGAAGTAGCCTGGTTTACCATCAGCCTGAGAAAAATCTTTCAGCGTAGTACCACCTTGCTTGATAGCCGTTGCGAGTACTTGTTTAATCTCATCGGTTAACAAGATCCATTCGGCTTTGGTCACTTTGTTTGCCGATCGTAACGGGTGGATTTTTGCAGAGAACAAGGCTTCGTTAGCGTAGATATTCCCGACACCGACCACTACTTTGTTGTCCATGATGAACTGCTTGACTGCGACTTTACGCTTTTCTGCTTTCTCAGCGATGTAATCAGCGTTAAAGTCGTCCGTTAACGGCTCAGGACCAGAACCAAGCAACACAGAGTGGACTTCATCAGGCGCCGACCACAACCAAGCGCCAAAGCGGCGAGGGTCGTTGTAGCGCAATACTTTGCCACTGGTGAGCTTAAGATCCACGTGATCGTGCTTGGCTGCTGGAAAGTCAGCGTCTAATACGCGTAGTGAGCCAGACATACCAAGGTGAACAATGGCAGTGCCAGTATCCGTTTCAATCAATAGGTACTTTGCACGACGCGAGATGGAGCGAATCATCCGCCCTTCTAATGCTTTTAACTCTTGTGGGATATCCCAACGCAGCTTAGGCGTGCGAAAAGTAAGGGTTTTAATGGTCTCGCCAACTAAATGAGGCGAGATCCCCATACGGCTTACTTCGACTTCGGGTAATTCAGGCATAGTTAGTCGTCCGATTTAGAGGAGTGGTTAGCGTTAAAGCTTGGAAACAGGTAGCTCTCTTCAATAGACACCGCCAACCACTGATCATTCCAGTTTTTTAACAACCAGAACTCAGGCAATTGATAATAGGTAATACGCTGGGGCTCTTCTTGGTCTTGATACCATACTTCGATGGTGTGTGGTGTATTTAACCGAGGCGTAAGGTCTGTGTAGGTCTGTGAGTCGACTTCCGTGCCCACAAGCTCTTTCCAACGTTGTGACAGCTCTTGTGCATTGGTGGCTTGAGGAAAGTCAGTATCTTCGAACTGGTAAACCCATTGATTATCTTGTTGAATGACAGACCACTTAGCAAAGTGTAACGCTTGAAGCTTTGCTGTTGGGTTCAGGAGATAAGGATTAGGGCTATCAACCTGCGGTTCAGGCTCGATAAGGTACGCTTTGATCAATGTTGGAAGGTTTAACACGCCAATAAAAGCGATCACACTGAACATGAGTATGTTGTTCCACCGGCGTCCACGATATCTCATCTGATTCTGCTCATCTAACCTATTGAACATTCAGTATATCGTGAAAGTGGCAATACTTTCTATGTTGTACAGATTTCTATCTATCAGAGGCTATATCAAGCAAGAATAATTGAGTTCCTCAAATTTTAGATATAAAAAAACCCAGCGATTAAACTGGGTTTTTCAATTCTTTCTTCTACTGAAGAAGAGCAAAAAAAGCATCAATTACTTGATTTTAGCTTCTTTGTACATAACGTGTTGGCGAACTACTGGATCAAACTTTTTGATCTCAAATTTGCCTGGCATGTTACGCTTGTTCTTATCAGTTGTGTAGAAGTGACCAGTACCTGCAGAAGATACTAGACGAATTTTCTCACGAATGCCTTTAGCCATTGCTTAATTCCTCTTAAACGTTTTCGCCACGTGCACGGATATCAACAAGAACAGCATCGATGCCTTTCTTATCAATGATACGCATGCCTTTAGCAGTTAGACGTAGTTTAACAAAACGTTTTTCGCTCTCTACCCAGAAACGATGAGTTTGTAGGTTCGGCAGAAAACGGCGCTTAGTAGCATTGCGTGCGTGTGAACGGTTGTTACCCGTTACTGGACGCTTACCAGTTACTTGGCATACTCGGGACATGAATGTCTTCTCCAATCGTTTCAGCTCGATATCAACCTTGGTGGCCGAACCTCTCTATCAATTAAAATAGAAGGTAAAAACCGTTATGGAAAATCCATACAAGGCTATCAAAGGTCGCGCATTATACTAACTTGACACGCATTGCTCAAGACCCGAACAGATCCTTTTTACGGATTTCGTGATCTTTTTTTGTGCAGCGCAGCTTGCTTGAGTAATCAGAGCTGATTTTAGGTCTAAAAATGTGGCCGGAATAATAGCAGATTTAACGCAACTAACAACCTAAAATGTGATTCAAATCCATCCACGCTCTGCAAAAGAGACAACTTCGCCATCTCCAACGACAAAATGGTCGAGAACTCGGATGTCCACCAGCGCTAATGCGTCGGTCAATCGGCGTGTAATCCTCCTATCCGCTTGGCTGGGCTCCGCGACACCCGAAGGATGGTTATGAGCCAAGATTAATGCCGCCGCATTGTGATGAAGTGCCCGTTTAACCACTTCCCGTGGGTAAACCGATGCGGCATCGATGGTTCCTTCAAACATAACTTCGTCTTTGATTACCCTATTTTGGTTATCGAGGAACAATATATAGAAGGCTTCTCGCTGGCGATCACGCAACATGCTCGAAAGATAAAGCTTAGTATGACTAGGGCTAGTGAGTGCATCTCCGCGAGATAACGTCTCTGCTAGATAGCGCTGTGTCATCTCTAACACAGCCTGTAATTGAACATACTTGGCCTGCCCCATCCCTTTATGGGCACAAAATTCTTCCTGCGTTGCTGAAAAAAGATGACGGAGCGAGCCAAAGTCTTTGATCAACTTGTCAGCAAGTTCCAACACGTTCATTCCTTGTGTCCCTGTTCGCAGAAATATCGCGAGCAATTCCGCATCACTCAAAGAATCAGGCCCTCTATTTAACAACTTTTCTCTCGGCATCGATTCGGCAGGTATTTTATCTATTGGCATATAAAGACAATCATTGGTCATGAACACAACCCATCACCTTAATGAGATCGTAATCAGAGATCCTTCGATAGAGATCAAAAGAAACGAGACACTAACAAAATCGTGTAATTGATAAGTTTGATAACACCAACTTGATGAGCGTCAACTCTGTTCTAATTCTGCTTCTAGGCACTAATCCTTTGTTCTGATATCGTAAGTCCCAGAGAAATTAAGGAACAGAATCATGCAAACATTGGTTAATCAACTGGATAACGCTGACCTACAAGGCCTAGCTGGGAAAAAAATCCTACTTGGCATTAGTGGTGGTATCGCTGCGTATAAATGTGCCGAACTGACTCGACGCTTAATTGAGCGTGGGGCGCAAGTACAAGTCGTGATGACAAATGCAGCCAAGGAGTTCATCACTCCTCTCACCATGCAAGCCGTCTCTGGAAGGCCAGTGTCTGATAGTTTGCTTGATCCTGCTGCTGAGGCTTCCATGGGGCACATCGAGCTCGCAAAGTGGGCTGACTTGGTATTACTAGCGCCAGCAACCGCAGACCTGATTGCTCGTATGACAGCGGGCATGGGTAACGACCTACTGACCACTTTGGTTTTAGCAACCGATGCGCCAGTTGCGGTATCTCCAGCAATGAACCAACAAATGTACAGCCACCCTGCCACTCAAGAGAACATCGCAACGCTAAAACGTCGTGGTTGTGAAGTTTGGGGGCCAGCGGCTGGCGAGCAAGCGTGTGGTGATGTCGGTATGGGTCGTATGTTAGAGCCAATGCAGCTCGTGCATCGCTGTGAAGACTTCTTCCAACCTAAGCCACTTGCTGGCCGTTCTGTGCTTATTACTGCAGGCCCGACTCGTGAAGCGATTGACCCGGTGCGTTACATTACCAACCACAGCTCGGGCAAGATGGGCTATGCACTGGCTGAAGCAGCCGCGAAACAAGGCGCAACAGTGACTCTAATCAGCGGCCCTGTTTCATTAGCAACGCCAAATAAAGTTAATCGTATTGATGTCGACAGCGCACAACAGATGTTTGATGCCGTTACTGCTAACGCTTCTCAACACGATATTTTCATCAGCTGCGCCGCAGTTGCCGATTACCGCCCTGAGACCATTGCAGACCAAAAGCTTAAAAAGGTCGACGGTAAAGACGACATGACCATTCAAATGGTTAAAAACCCAGATATTGTCGCTTCTGTCGCTTCAATGACCGAAGGTCGCCCATTTACTGTCGGCTTCGCAGCAGAAACTCAAGATGTTGAGAAGTACGCACGCGGTAAACTGGAAAGAAAGAACCTCGATATGATCTGCGCCAACGACGTCTCAGTTGAAGGCCAAGGCTTCAATAGCAGTAGCAATGAGCTGCACCTTTATTGGAAAGGCGGCGATAAATCTCTGCCACTGGAAAGCAAAGACACACTTGGTTTCCAGATCCTCGATCAGATCCAACAGCTTATTAATGTATAAACGCACAAATTTGCTCTGATAATCTGCTGACACCTCTCGATTCTGTTGACCTAGGGCTTACAAAACTAGGAAACAGAATTGAATGGTGTTTATAATCCTTCTTCACTCAATCCTCATCTTTAGGAAAGGAAGTAAATAGATGGCTGGTACTCGAAAATCAAACCGTCGTGAAGAAATCCTACAAGCTCTCGCACAAATGTTGGAATCGACCGAAGGTGCTTCTCGTATCACAACGGTAAAGTTGGCCAAGCAAGTGGGTGTTTCTGAAGCTGCGTTATACCGCCACTTCCCAAGCAAAGCCCGCATGTTTGAAGGCCTGATCGAGTTCATTGAAGAAGCGTTGATGTCTCGAATCAACCGTATTCTGGATGAAGAGAAAGACACGCTAGAGCGCATACGCCTAGTACTACAACTTATCTTAGTTTTCTCAGAGCGTAACCCAGGCCTGACTCGAATTTTATCTGGTCATGCTCTAATGTTTGAAAATGAACGCCTGCGTGATCGCATCAACCAACTTTTCGAACGCATTGAGACGCAACTTCGCCAGATCCTGCGTGAAAGAAAGCTTCGTGAAGGGAAATCATTCCCGGTTGATGAGAAAATCTTAGCCGCTCAACTGCTCGGTCAAGTTGAAGGCAGCTTGAATCGATTTGTTCGCTCAGACTTCAAATATCAACCAACAGAAAACTTTGATGCTTATTGGGCACTGCTAAGCGCTCAGATTAAGTAGCAATCAAATTAAGTGGCAATCAAATCTTAAGTGATGGTTATGACGACGAAAACTTCTTCAGCAAACGGCACAGCACAACACGTGATTACTAAGCCGCTTTTTACTCTAGCTCTACTTCACCCTAAATATTGGGGTGTATGGTTTGGTTTTGGGTTATTGGCGCTTATTGTTAACGTTCTCCCTTATCGCCTCTTACTGCTGTTAGGCCGATCGTTAGGCTCTTTGGGTGCTCGCTATGGTAAAAAGCGCGTCGCGGTAGCAACACGTAACTTGGAGCTCGCCTTCCCAGACAAGCCAGCAGATGAAGTCGCGGCAATGGTCAGTGAGAACTTTAAGAACACCGGTATGGCACTCATCGAAACCGGCATTACCTGGTTTTGGCCTACGTGGCGCTTCAAGCGCATCCTAGTAGATAAAGACACCCAAACACTGCGTACGCACAAAGCTAACGGTAAAGGTGTTCTTCTATGCTGTGTGCATGCCTTAAACCTAGAGATCACTGCGCGAGCAATGGCTGTTCTCGGTATTTCAGGTTTAGGTGTTTATCGCCCGCACAACAATCCGGCTTATGAATTCATTCAATACCGTGGTCGTACTCAAAACGGCAACCGCCTGATTCACCGTAAAGACGTGAAGCGTATGATTCGAATCCTGCGTCAGGGTGAGATCCTTTTCTACCTACCGGATCATGATTACGGTCGTAACAAGTCTGTGTTTGTGCCTTTCTTCGCTGTAGAAGATGCATGTACTACAACAGGCACTAGTATTCTGGCTTATACGAGCCGATGCGCACTTGTTCCGGGTTCTGGTTTTAGAAATGCCGATGGCAAGTATGAGATCATGGCCGATGAATCGATCGAAGATGACTATCCACAGAAAGATGAGAAAGCGGCTGCCGCCTACATGAACCGCTACCTTGAGAAGATTATCTTAAGAGCACCAGAACAGTGGATGTGGCTGCACAAGCGCTTTAAGACCATGGAAGACCCAGAAGTGGAGCGCGGCATTCGTTATAAATAATGAATACTGAATACTGAACCAAAAGAAAAGGGGCTGATGAATCATCAGCCCCTTGTGCATTCTATAGTCTAATTACGAGTAGTATTAGATGCCGTATTGAGCGCGGTACGCTTTTACTGACTCTAGATGTGCTGCGTCTGTGCCTTTCTCTTCAAGGAAAGTCACCAAGTCAGTCAGGCTAACGATTGAGATAATCGCACAACCGAAGTCACGCTCAACTTCTTGAATCGCAGACAGTTCGCCTTTGCCCTTCTCTTGACGGTCGATAGCAACAAGCACGCCCGCTAAATCAGCGCCATTTGCTTGGATGATTTCCATCGACTCACGAATCGCAGTACCTGCAGTGATCACGTCGTCCACTAACATGATGCGACCTTCAAGCGCGCTACCGACAAGGTTGCCACCTTCACCGTGGTTTTTCGCTTCTTTGCGGTTGAAGCAGTAGGGCGTGTCTACATCGTGGTGATCCGCTAGTGCAACCGCTGTCGTCGTTGCAATTGGGATACCTTTGTATGCAGGACCAAATAGTACATCAAACTCAATGCCAGAATCAGCCAATGCTGCTGCGTAGAAGCGACCTAAGCGCGCTAGGTCACGACCTGTATTAAACAATCCAGCATTGAAGAAGTAAGGGCTCTTGCGGCCAGACTTTAAAGTAAACTCACCAAACTTAAGTACTTCTTTCTCTAGTGCAAATTCAATAAATTCACGTTGATATGCTTTCATGCTCATCCTCTAAATTAATTTACTTTCCAGTTCCTAACTTCCAATCGCTCAGGAAGCTAACAATGATGTATTTTCTAAATAGATAGCTCTACAACAAGGCAGCAAGGTTTTTCAGCCCTATGAGCATAGGGGACCTATGTGATTAGGGTGAAAAATTGCAGCTAACGCTGGTGTAGAGTTATATATGACGAAAATAAAAAAATAGCCCCTTAAAAAAGGAGCTATCTAAAAACTATTCTGCTAACGCCGACTTCTGCGCTTCAACAATATCAGCAATGCCCTTATTCGCCAGGGCTAAAAGCTGCATCAACTCTTCGTGGCTGAACGGTTCGCCTTCTGCTGTGCCTTGAATCTCAATCATCTTACCGTCTTCCGTCATTACAACGTTCATGTCGGTATCGGCTGCTGAGTCTTCAACGTACTCAAGGTCACACAGTGCTTGTGCACCAACGATGCCCACTGAAACTGCCGCTACGTGGCCTTTCATTGGGTTCTTTTTCAGTTTGCCGCTTGCTAGTAGGCTGTTGATAGCATCAGCCATTGCAACGCTTGCACCTGAGATAGAAGCAGTACGAGTACCGCCGTCTGCTTGGATAACATCACAATCGACAGTGATCATAATTTCACCCATTACTTTCAGGTCAACAACAGCACGTAGGCTACGAGCGATCAGACGTTGGATTTCCATCGTACGACCACCTTGCTTGCCGCTCGCCGCTTCACGACGGTTACGAGTGTGCGTTGCACGTGGCAGCATGCCGTATTCAGCCGTTACCCAACCCTTTCCTTGGCCTTTTAACCAACGCGGTACGTTTTCTTCTACCGTCGCATTACATAGAACTTTAGTGTTGCCGAACTCAACTAATACAGAACCTTCAGCATAAGCTGTGTAGTTACGAGTAATTTTAATTGGACGAATTTGATCTACAGCGCGGTCATTTGGACGCATTGGTATCTACCTTATTAACAGTCTGAAGTGATTTACTATCGAAAGAGTGCATCACCTAAGAAAGGGGTGAGACAGTTTTGATTGGGGCAAGATTATATAGCAGTTTATCGTGCAAATCTATTTACCGTTCAAAGCTATTTATCACGAAAGGCTATTTACAGTGAAAAGCGGCAGGCTTCGAGAGCACACCATATCGTGATACTATGCGTGCGCGTTATTTTCAGAATGATAAAAGACAGGAAAATTCGATGATTTATAGTATGACCGCGTACGCACGCAAAGAAGTAAAAGGCGATTGGGGCAGCGCAGTATGGGAAATCCGTAGTGTAAACCAACGCTACCTAGAAACTTACTTCCGTATGCCTGAACAGTTCCGTGGTTTAGAGCCAATCTTGCGTGAGCGTTTCCGTAAGCGTCTAGCGCGCGGTAAGGTTGAATGTAACCTACGCTTTGAAGCAAACCCAGCTGCAAAGGGCGAACTAAGCATTAACGAAGGTTTGGCTCAGCAAGTAATCAATGCGGCGAACCAAGTAATGACGATGACTGGCGAAGAGAGCCGTTTGAACCCATTCCAAGTCATGAACTGGCCTGGTGTGATGGAAACGCCAGAGCAAGACATGGATGCCATCAACAAAGACCTACTTGAAGCATTCAACGATGCTATCGCAGAGTTCATTGATGCTCGTGCTCGTGAAGGTGAGAACATGAAGGCGCTAATCGTACAGCGCTTAGATGCAATCACTGAAGAAGTAGTGAAAGTTCGTGCACGCATGCCTGAGATCCTAGAGTGGCAACGTGAGCGTCTTCTTACCAAATTTGAAGATGCGAAAATCGAACTGGAAGGTTCTCGTGTTGAGCAAGAGCTTATCCTACTTGCGCAGAAGTCAGACGTAGCAGAAGAGCTAGACCGTCTAGATTCTCACGTGAAAGAAGCAAATGCAGTACTGAAGAAAGGTGGCGCTTGTGGCCGTAAGCTAGACTTCATGATGCAAGAGTTCAACCGTGAGTCAAACACGCTAGCGTCTAAGTCTATCAGCACAGACATCACAGCATCGGGCGTAGAGCTTAAGGTTCTTATCGAACAGATGCGTGAGCAAATTCAGAATATTGAATAACAGTTTGTAAGCTGTACACGATAAAGAATAATCAGCTTAATCAGTGTTGATTAGATCAAAATGAGCTCCTAATTTTAGGGGCTTTTTTTTGGTTCATCGCGGATTAGC
>NZ_JBFRSX010000096.1:0-1339 GCF_041473835.1 Vibrio sp. 10N.222.55.A1
TAACGTGATGTATGGAATCCACTCCCTCCTTAGCAATCTAGACTTAGGAGTGTGAGAAAAAACCGAGGGTTCCAATATGTTGACTAAAAATGTTATCGCTATCGACTTAGCAAAAAATGTTCTTCAAGCCTGCCATATCAGCATTCATGGTGAGCTAATGTCCAATAAACCTCTGAGTCGCCAGAAGATGAAAGAGTTCTTGGCAAAGGCTAAGCCTTCGATTGTCGCCATGGAAGGTTGTTGCGGTTGCCATTACTGGGGGCAATTAGCAGAAAAACTTGGGCATGAAGTCCGAATCATTAACCCTAAGAAGGTGAAAGGATACCTAGAAGGTCATAAAACGGATCATAATGATGCTCTCGCCATCGCTAACGCCGCTATACAAATTGGTATCAAGTACAGTCGTCCAAAGTCATTGGAACAACAAGCTATGCATTCTTTAGAAACTAGCCGTAGATTCTTATCTCGTAGTGTTGTTTCCCTAGCTCTTCACATTAGAGGGACAATTTTGGGCTACGGGATAGCAAACCCTAGAGGTGAAAAAGGCTTAAAAGCGTCGGTTCAAACCGTGCTTGATGGCGATACACCAATACCCTCCAATGTCGTATCCGTTCTGTCGATGCTTTGGGAGCAATATAAAGAACTTAAAGCAAAACTCATCGCATTCGAAAAAGAGAAAAATGCTTTAACCCGTCAGATAGAGCCGTGCCAACGATTAATGGGCATTGAAGGGGTTGGTGAAACAACTGCTGCGATGCTCTATACAACTCTTGGTGATGGAAAGCAGTTCAAGAATGGAAGACAAGCTTCAGCATTTGTTGGTCTTACACCTAAACAGCACAGTTCAGGAGGCAAAGTTTTTATGATTGGGATCGATAAATGCGGTGGTGTGAAGGAGCTACGCTCGCTTCTTTATCTTGGCGCAATGTCATACGTTGGGCGACTACCCGAAAAACCGAAGACTCAGAAGGACGCTTGGTTGAGGAGCATCATAGATCGTATCGGCTTCAAGAAGGCCTGCATTGCACTGGCTAACAAAGTGGTACGTACTGCGTGGGCAATGCTTCGGTATGAGACTGAATATAAACCAGTATTACTCACTCATTAATCACTACCAAATTTTTAAATTTTACAAAATGATGATGCATAAAAGGTAAGACCAACCTACTGAGAACCTGGCCATTCTGTCATGCTGTAAAAAGCTGCTAGCGCGATAAGGACAGTAGGTGCGCAAAACATCAAAGGCTAGAGGGTAGCTCCTTCAATAAGAAGCCGAATATACGACCGCATCTTAACTTTTATTGCCAAAATCACTTTGTAAATACGTGGATTCCATATA
>NZ_JBFRSX010000097.1:0-368 GCF_041473835.1 Vibrio sp. 10N.222.55.A1
AACTGAGCTAAGTAGCCATCTGAGAGCGAAGTAATATAATATAATCTCGCTTCCAATGCCATTATCTTTTTAAAGATAATTACACTTTAAATAGTGGCTGGGCTACCTGGATTCGAACCAGGGAATGCTGGCATCAAAAGCCAGTGCCTTACCGCTTGGCGATAGCCCAACAATGATATCATTTAAGATATCTAAATAATGGTGCGGTCGGAGAGACTTGAACTCTCACACCTCTCGGCGCCAGAACCTAAATCTGGTGCGTCTACCAATTCCGCCACGACCGCTTTACTTTCCTAAAAACTCTTGTCGTTAATAAACATGTATTTAATAACAAACAGAGTGCTTAGGAAATGGTGGCTACTGCGGGA
>NZ_JBFRSX010000098.1:0-317 GCF_041473835.1 Vibrio sp. 10N.222.55.A1
TTTTCCGGATTGGTATTATTTGTAGGAGCGGGTTAGTGTTTAGGAAGTTGAGGGTTGTTTTAGAAGACACGTTTAGTAAGAGATAAAGCTCAGAAACGAAAAAATCCAACTCAATGAGTTGGCTTTTCGATTTTCCAATTAAGGAGAATATGGTGGAGGGAGACGGATTCGAACCATCGAAGGCAGTGCCGGCAGATTTACAGTCTGCTCCCTTTGGCCACTCGGGAACCCCTCCAGGGTGTGTCTTACTCTTCACAAAGTAAGCCTAAATTGATGTTTTCCCATAAGCCCATCAATCAGGTTGTTCTCTTAACTCT
>NZ_JBFRSX010000099.1:0-206 GCF_041473835.1 Vibrio sp. 10N.222.55.A1
AAAGAGGTAAGAAGAATATGGTGGAGGGAGACGGATTCGAACCATCGAAGGCAGTGCCGGCAGATTTACAGTCTGCTCCCTTTGGCCACTCGGGAACCCCTCCAGGGTGTGTCTTACTTTTCACAAAGTAAGCCTAAATTGATGTTTTCCCATAAGCCCATCAATCAGGTTGTTCTCTTAACTCTTAAAAGAGGTAAGAAGAATAT
>NZ_JBFRSX010000100.1:0-309 GCF_041473835.1 Vibrio sp. 10N.222.55.A1
ATCGCCAGGCTTTAAATTTATTTTCACTTTTTTGAAAGGTGAAGACAAAAGGTATCGTTACTTGCATTAGCAAATAACAACCTCAACAGTGTACTAATCTGTTGATGACAATTTGTTGGAGGGATGGCTGAGTGGTCGAAAGCACCGGTCTTGAAAACCGGCAACCGTTAATAGCGGTTCTAGGGTTCAAATCCCTATCCCTCCACCACCATTGAAAAGCCCGCTGAGAAATCAGCGGGCTTTTTTTGTCTGAAAATCATATGAAAACAAGTGTTTATCTTTCAATGCATGTATTATACCAATCCGGAA
>NZ_JBFRSX010000101.1:0-12402 GCF_041473835.1 Vibrio sp. 10N.222.55.A1
GTGTTGTAGCTAAAATCTTTGCATAAGATTTGACGAACCACTAGTAAAAAGGGCATCATTTGATGCCCTTTTTCTGCGCTAAAAAAAGAGTTGGATGTTTTGACATCGATTTTTGCTCTTAGCAAAGAATTAAACGGTCTTTTTGACTAAAATGACTGTTAGATGTGTTGTTTTGCAACGCAAAGGAATGTGCCCTGCAACAGCGGGGTTATTGTCGTCTATATTTAAGACTTATCACAGGTTGGTTTTATGAAAGCAAACGCTGAAACTCCTGATAGCTCAGGTGCAGCAGATACAATGAAGTGGATTGTCGCTTTTGTTCTGTTGGCTGCTGCTGTTGTGGGTAATTACCTGTATGGTGAATTGTCTGTTGTAATTCGCGCTGCAGGTGTAGTTGTGCTGATTGCTGCCGCACTAGGCGTTGCAGCAACAACAACTAAAGGTAAAGCTGCGATCGATTTTGCAAAAGAATCTCGTATGGAGATTCGTAAAGTTGTTTGGCCTACTCGCCAAGAAACTATGCAAACTACATTGATCGTTTTAGCTGTATGTATTGTTATGTCTCTAGTGCTTTGGGGAATTGACGGCATTATGGTCCGTCTAGTTTCTCTAGCAACTGGGGTGTAGAGGGTTCTGATTCATGAGTGAAGCTCCAAAAAAACGTTGGTATGTAGTTCAAGCCTTTTCTGGCTTTGAAGGTCGTGTTGCACAGTCGCTACGCGAGCATATTAAAATGCACAACATGGAAGAACTATTTGGCGATGTGCTAGTACCTACTGAAGAAGTAGTGGAAATGCGTGCAGGCCAACGCCGTAAAAGTGAACGTAAATTCTTCCCTGGCTACGTATTAGTTCAAATGATCATGAATGATGAATCATGGCACTTAGTACGCAGCATTCCGCGTGTTATGGGCTTCATTGGTGGTACCTCTGATCGTCCTGCACCAATCACTGATAAAGAAGCTGATGCTATCTTGAACCGTCTAGAGAAAGCGAGCGAGTCTCCACGTCCTAAGACAATGTTCGAAGCGGGTGAAGTGGTTCGTGTGAACGATGGTCCATTTGCTGACTTCAACGGTACTGTTGAAGAAGTAGATTACGAGAAAAGCCGCATTAAGGTATCTGTATCGATCTTTGGTCGTGCAACACCGGTTGAGCTTGAATTTGGTCAGGTTGAAAAACTGGACTAAAACTCTAAGTTTTGAACAAGCTGTGGATAAATAGTTCATAAGCTGTTTAAAATTAAAGAGTATAAAAAATCACCTTTTTAGGGTTGTTAAAGGCGCGAATTATGATTATAATTTCGCGCCTTTTTGCTTCTGTGGAAGTGAAAAAGAGTTAATTGAATTTATGGGGAGCTCGCCTTGCGGCTAGCGCATGTACCCAAAATATTAGGAAATATCATGGCTAAGAAAGTTGAAGCTTATATCAAACTGCAAGTTGCAGCTGGTATGGCAAACCCAAGTCCACCGGTTGGTCCTGCTCTAGGTCAACACGGCGTGAACATCATGGAATTCTGTAAAGCGTTCAACGCAAAAACAGAATCTGTTGAGAAAGGTCTACCTACTCCAGTAGTTATTACTGTTTACAACGACCGTTCTTTCACGTTCGTAACTAAGACTCCACCTGCTGCTGTTCTTCTTAAGAAAGCTGCTGGCGTTAAGTCTGGTTCAGGTCGTCCAAACACTGAGAAAGTTGGTACTGTTACTGACGCTCAAGTTCAGGAAATCGCAGAAACTAAAGCTGCTGATATGACTGGTGCTGACATCGAAGCAATGAAACGTTCTATTGCTGGTACTGCTCGTTCAATGGGCCTAGTGGTAGAGGGATAAGATCATGGCTAAACTTACTAAGCGTATGCGCGTAATCCGCGACAAAGTTGACTCAACTAAAGAATACGAAATCAGCGAAGCTGTTGCTCTTCTTAAAGAACTAGCGACTGCTAAATTCGTTGAGTCTGTAGATGTTGCTGTTAACCTAGGCATCGATGCTCGTAAATCTGACCAAAACGTTCGTGGCGCAACAGTGCTACCTCACGGTACTGGCCGTGACATCCGCGTTGCTGTTTTCACTCAAGGTGCAAACGCAGAAGCTGCTAAAGCTGCTGGCGCAGATATTGTTGGTATGGAAGATCTTGCTGAGCAAGTGAAAAAAGGCGAAATGAACTTCGACGTAGTTGTTGCTTCTCCAGATGCAATGCGTGTTGTTGGTCAACTAGGTACAATCCTAGGTCCACGCGGTCTTATGCCAAACCCTAAAGTTGGTACTGTAACTCCTAACGTTGCTGAAGCGGTTAAGAACGCTAAAGCTGGTCAGGTTCGTTACCGTAACGACAAGAACGGCATCATCCACACTACTATCGGTAAAGCATCTTTCGAAGCTAGCCAGCTTCAAGAGAACCTAGAAGCTCTTCTAGTTGCTCTTAAGAAAGCTAAGCCTTCTTCAGCTAAGGGTTCTTACCTGAAGAAAGTAAGCATCTCTACTACGATGGGTGCTGGTGTTGCTGTTGATCAAGCTAGTCTTGACACTCAAGCAAACTAATTTGCTTAGGCGCAGATTTAGTGTATACTTCTGCGCCTAATATTTGTGGTTGGGTGGTTTTAAAGCAATTTGAAATCATCTATCCCAAGACCGTAGGCGCTGTCGATTTTCATTAGATTATTGATAGCTTAATAAAACCTACGTAGGCGATGTTGTGGTTTGAAATGAATTTATTCATTTTTAAATAACATCGTAAACGCTCATTACATTTTGTATTGAGTGCTGTAATCACAACCAGAGGTTAATCCAAATGGCTTTAAATCTTCAAGACAAAAAAGCAATTGTTGCTGAAGTCAACGAAGCTGCCAGTGGTGCACTTTCTGCAGTTGTAGCTGATTCTCGTGGCGTTGAAGTTGGCGCAATGACTTCTCTACGTAAACAAGCTCGCGAAGCGGGTGTTTACATGAAAGTTGTTCGTAACACACTAGCACGCCGTGCGGTTCAGGGTACAGACTACGAGTGTCTAGTAGACACTTTCACTGGTCCAACTCTGATCGCGTTCTCTAACGAGCACCCAGGTGCTGCAGCGCGTCTTTTCAAAGACTTCGCTAAAGAGAACAAAGATTTCGAGATCAAAGCTGCTGCATTTGAAGGCGCAGTTACTGATGCTGAAGTACTAGCGACACTACCAACTTACGACGAAGCTATCGCACGCCTAATGATGTGCATGAAAGAAGCTTCTGCTGGCAAGCTGGTTCGTACTATCGCTGCACTACGTGACCAAAAAGAAGAAGCAGCGGCTTAAGCCTTGCTTTTCACTGGTTGCAAATTAAACTTATTGTTGACTTAAAAGAGAATTGTTATGTCTATTACTAACGAGCAAATCCTAGACGCAGTTGCAGAAATGTCTGTAATGCAAGTTGTTGAGCTTATCGAAGCTATGGAAGAGAAATTCGGCGTTTCAGCTGCAGCTGCAGTTGTAGCTGGTGGCGCAGCTGGCGGCGACGCTGCTGCTGAGCAAACTGAATTCGACGTAATCCTAACTGCTGCTGGCGCTAACAAAGTACAAGTTATCAAAGCTGTACGTGGCGCAACTGGCCTAGGTCTTAAAGAAGCTAAAGGTCTTGTAGACTCAGCTCCTGCAGCGCTTAAAGAAGGCGTTGACAAAGCTGAAGCTGAAGCTCTTAAAGCACAGCTAGAAGAAGCTGGCGCTTCTGTTGAAATCAAGTAATTATTACTTAATTTCATAGCCGCAAGGCTAATGGCTGGTGGTTTATTAACCACCGGCCTTTTTGCGCTGTAGGGCTATGACGAAATTTCCGCTGTTTAACCGTCATAATCCGAGCAAAAAAACAGTCATTTTTTCGAAATGATTGTTCACTACCACTAAACAGCTGTTTGTCACCACCCCCTCTGAAGAGTGTTTTGGGTGGTTTGGGTCACTTATCAGCGAGCTGAGGAACCCCATGGTTTACTCTTATACCGAGAAAAAGCGCATCCGTAAGGATTTTGGTACTCGTCCACAAGTTTTGGACATTCCATACCTGTTATCGATCCAGCTTGATTCTTTCGACAAATTCATCGAACAGGATCCAGAAGGTCAATACGGTCTTGAAGCTGCTTTCCGTTCTGTATTTCCAATTCAGAGCTACAACGGCAATTCTGAGCTGCAATACGTTAGCTACCGTCTTGGTGAGCCAGTTTTTGACGTTAAAGAATGTCAAATCCGCGGTGTTACTTACTCAAAGCCACTACGCGTAAAACTACGTCTAGTTATCTTTGATCGAGATGCACCAGCAGGTACTGTAAAAGACATTAAAGAACAAGAAGTCTACATGGGCGAAATTCCGCTTATGACAGACAATGGTACTTTCGTAATTAATGGTACCGAGAGGGTTATCGTATCCCAGCTGCACCGAAGCCCAGGCGTGTTCTTCGACAGTGATAAGGGTAAGACCCACTCATCAGGTAAAGTTCTTTATAACGCACGTGTAATTCCTTACCGTGGCTCATGGTTAGACTTTGAGTTCGATCCTAAGGATAACTTATTCGTACGTATCGACCGTCGTCGTAAGCTACCAGCATCGATTATTCTTCGTGCACTTGGTAAATCGACTGAAGAGATCCTTGATCTGTTCTTCGACAAAGTGAACTTCGAAGTGAAAGACCAAACTCTTCTTATGGAGTTGGTTCCTGATCGTCTACGTGGTGAAACTGCGTCATTCGACATCGAAGCAAACGGTAAAACTTACGTTGAGACTGGTCGTCGTGTTACTGCTCGCCATATCCGTCAACTTGAAAAAGATGGCGTTGAGCACATCGAAGTACCAGTAGAGTACATCGTTGGTAAAGTTGCATCTAAAGATTACATCAACGAAGCAACTGGCGAGATCATCGTTGGCGCGAACCAAGAGATTAGCCTAGAAGCTCTTGCTAACCTGTCTCAAGCAGGCCACAAGGCTCTACAAACTCTGTTCACGAATGACCTAGATCACGGTCCATTCATGTCAGACACTCTACGTGCAGATAGCACAGTAGATCGCATCTCTGCATTGGTAGAAATCTACCGCATGATGCGTCCTGGCGAGCCACCAACGAAAGAAGCTGCAGAGTCTCTATTCGAAAGCCTATTCTTCTCTGAAGAACGTTACGACCTATCAACTGTAGGCCGTATGAAGTTCAACAGCTCTATCGAGCGTGAAGAAGAAGAAGAGCGCGGTACTCTGGATGAATCAGACATCATCGAAGTGATGAAGAAACTGATTGGTATCCGTAACGGTATTGGTGAAGTGGACGATATCGACCACCTTGGCAACCGTCGTATCCGTTCTGTAGGTGAAATGGCAGAAAACCAATTCCGTGTTGGTCTAGTTCGTGTAGAACGTGCCGTTAAAGAGCGCCTAAGCCTTGGTGACCTTGATGCAATCATGCCTCAAGATCTTATCAACGCTAAGCCGATCTCTGCTGCAGTTAAAGAATTCTTTGGCTCTTCACAGCTTTCACAGTTCATGGACCAAAACAACCCATTGTCAGAAGTTACGCACAAACGTCGTATCTCTGCTTTAGGTCCTGGTGGTCTTACTCGTGAGCGCGCAGGCTTCGAAGTACGTGACGTTCACGTAACTCACTACGGTCGTCTATGTCCGATCGAAACGCCTGAAGGTCCAAACATCGGTCTAATTAACTCACTATCTGCGTTTGCACGTTGTAACGATTACGGTTTCCTAGAAACTCCGTACCGTCGTGTAGTAGATGGTGTAGTAACAGAAGAAGTTGATTACCTGTCTGCAATCCAGGAAGGTCAATTCGTAATCGCGCAAGCAAACACCATTCTTACTGAAGAAGGTACGTTTGCAGATGAGCTAATCACAGCTCGTCAAAAAGGTGAATCTGGTCTTCACCCACGCGATCACGTTGACTACATGGACGTTGCGACAAACCAAGTAGTATCTATCGCTGCTTCGCTTATCCCGTTCCTAGAACACGATGATGCGAACCGTGCATTGATGGGTGCCAACATGCAACGTCAAGCTGTACCAACACTTAAGGCTGATAAGCCTCTAGTAGGTACTGGTATCGAACGTAACATCGCAGTTGACTCTGGTGTTACAGCGGTTGCTAAACGTGGTGGTCAAGTTCAGTCTGTAGACGCTTCTCGTATCGTAGTTAAGGTTAACGAAGATGAATTGGTACCTGGCGAAGCTGGTATCGATATCTACAACCTAACTAAGTACACGCGTTCGAACCAAAACACATGTATTAACCAACGTCCAACTGTACTTCCTGGTGAACCAGTTGCACGTGGCGATGTTCTTGCTGATGGTCCTTCAACAGACCTTGGTGAACTAGCTCTTGGCCAAAACATGCGTATCGCATTCATGCCTTGGAACGGTTACAACTTCGAAGACTCGATCTTAGTATCTGAGCGCGTAGTTCAAGAAGACCGTTTCACGACAATCCATATCCAAGAACTATCTTGTGTGGCTCGTGATACTAAGCTGGGTTCTGAAGAGATCACAGCTGATATTCCAAACGTAGGTGAGTCTGCTCTGTCTAAACTAGACGAGTCAGGTATCGTTTACATTGGTGCTGAAGTTAAGGGTGGCGACATCCTAGTTGGTAAAGTAACCCCTAAAGGTGAAACTCAACTGACTCCTGAAGAGAAGCTACTACGTGCTATCTTCGGTGAGAAAGCATCTGATGTTAAAGATACTTCTCTACGTGTACCAAACTCTGTTTCGGGTACTATCATCGATGTACAAGTCTTCACTCGCGATGGCGTAGAGAAAGACAAGCGTGCACTTGAAATCGAACAGATGCAGCTTAAAGAAGCTAAGAAAGACCTAACTGAAGAGTTCCAAATTCTTGAGGGTGGCCTTCTTAACCGTGTTAAAGCTGTACTTCTGTCTGGTGGTTACTCTGAAGCTAAGCTTGATACTATCGGTCGTAAGCAATGGCTAGAGCAAGTTCTAGAAGACGATGCGCTACAAACACAGCTTGAGCAACTTGCTGAGCAGTGGGATGAGCTAAAAGCAGACTTCGATAAGAAGTTTGAAACTAAGCGTCGTAAAATCACTCAAGGTGATGATCTAGCGCCTGGCGTTCTTAAGATTGTTAAAGTTTACCTAGCGGTTAAACGTCGTATCCAGCCTGGTGATAAGATGGCCGGTCGTCACGGTAACAAAGGTGTAATCTCTAAGATTAACCCTGTTGAAGACATGCCATACGATGAGAAAGGTCAGCCTGTAGACATCGTACTTAACCCGCTGGGTGTACCATCGCGTATGAACATCGGTCAGATCCTAGAAGTTCACTTAGGTTTGGCTGCGAAAGGTATCGGTGACAAGATCAACCAAATGGTTAAGGAACAACAAGAACTGCATAAGTTCCGTGAGTTCCTACAGAAGGTTTACGATCTTGGTGATACTCGTCAGAAAGTTGATATTGCTGAACTGTCTGATGATCAAGTTCGTACACTGATCAAGAACCTACGTGGCGGTCTACCGATTGCTACTCCTGTGTTCGACGGTGCTTCTGAGTCTCTAATCAAAGAACTACTTAAACTGGGTGATCTGCCAGAATCTGGTCAGCTTAAACTGTTTGATGGTCGTACTGGTGATTCGTTTGAGCGTCCTGTAACTGTTGGTTACATGTACATGCTGAAACTGAACCACTTGGTTGATGACAAGATGCATGCTCGTTCAACTGGTTCTTACAGCCTAGTAACTCAGCAACCACTTGGTGGTAAAGCTCAGTTCGGTGGTCAGCGTTTCGGTGAGATGGAAGTATGGGCACTAGAAGCATACGGTGCTGCATATACTCTACAAGAAATGCTAACAGTTAAGTCAGATGACGTTAACGGCCGTACTAAGATGTATAAGAACATCGTAGACGGTAACCATAGCATGGAACCTGGTATGCCTGAGTCGTTCAACGTACTGTTGAAAGAGATTCGCTCGCTAGGTATCAACATCGAGCTAGAAGACGAAGAGTAATCCCTCCTTCTTTTTAAAAGAAGATAGGATTATTTGGTAAAAGGGAGCTTGCTACAGCAGTGAGCTCCTTTAACTCCTTACAGGAGCTGAATGTGAAAGACTTATTAAACTTTCTAAAAGCACAGCATAAGACCGAAGAATTTGATGCAATCAAAATCGGTCTATCTTCACCAGACATGATCCGTTCATGGTCTTTTGGTGAAGTTAAAAAGCCGGAAACAATTAACTATCGTACGTTCAAACCTGAACGTGATGGTCTGTTCTGTGCACGTATTTTTGGTCCAGTTAAAGACTACGAATGTCTTTGTGGCAAATACAAGCGCCTGAAGCACCGTGGTGTTATCTGTGAGAAGTGTGGCGTTGAAGTTACACAAACTAAAGTTCGTCGTGACCGCATGGGCCACATCGAGCTAGCTTCACCAGTTGCTCACATCTGGTTCCTAAAATCACTGCCGTCTCGTATCGGTCTACTAATGGATATCCCTCTACGTGATATCGAACGTGTTCTTTACTTCGAGATGTACGTAGTAACTGAACCAGGTATGACTGATCTAGAAAAATCTCAGATGCTTACTGAAGAAGAGTATCTGGATCGTCTAGAAGAGTGGGGTGACGAATTTACTGCTAAGATGGGTGCTGAAGCGATCAAAGATCTGCTTGCAACAATGGACCTTCATCAAGAAGTGGAAGAAATGCGCGAAGAGTTAGAAACGACTAACTCAGAAACTAAGCGTAAAAAAGTTACTAAGCGCCTGAAGCTAGTTGAAGCGTTCATTGCATCGGGTAACGATCCGCAATGGATGATTCTGACTGTACTTCCGGTTCTGCCGCCAGATCTACGTCCTCTAGTACCACTAGATGGCGGTCGTTTTGCGACTTCAGATCTGAACGACCTTTACCGTCGTGTGATCAACCGTAACAACCGTTTGAAGCGCCTTCTAGAGCTAGCTGCTCCGGACATCATCGTACGTAACGAAAAGCGTATGCTGCAAGAGTCTGTTGATGCACTTCTAGATAACGGTCGTCGTGGTCGTGCTATCACTGGTTCTAACAAGCGTCCTCTGAAATCTCTTGCTGATATGATCAAGGGTAAACAAGGTCGTTTCCGTCAGAACCTTCTAGGTAAACGTGTAGACTACTCTGGCCGTTCTGTAATCACAGTAGGTCCATACCTTCGTCTACATCAGTGTGGTCTTCCTAAGAAGATGGCACTTGAGCTATTTAAGCCGTTCATCTACAGCAAGCTAGAAACTCGTGGCATGGCTACGACAATCAAAGCTGCTAAGAAGATGGTAGAGCGCGAAGAAGCTATCGTTTGGGATATCCTGGACGAAGTAATCCGCGAACACCCAGTACTGCTTAACCGTGCACCTACACTTCACCGTCTAGGTATCCAAGCGTTTGAACCAGTACTAATCGAAGGTAAAGCGATTCAGCTTCACCCACTAGTGTGTGCGGCATACAACGCCGACTTCGATGGTGACCAAATGGCGGTACACGTGCCTCTAACTCTAGAAGCACAGCTTGAAGCACGTACACTGATGATGTCGACGAATAACATTCTGTCGCCAGCGTCAGGTGATCCGATCATCGTACCTTCTCAGGACGTTGTATTGGGTCTTTACTACATGACACGTGACAAGATCAACGTGAAAGGCGAAGGTATGTACCTTGCTGGCCCTGCTGAGGCTGAAAAGGCATACCGTACTAAGACTGCTGAGCTACACGCTCGCGTTAAAGTACGTATCACCGAAACTGTAGTAGACGAAGATGGTAACAGCACTACTGAAACGAAGATGGTTGATACAACTGTCGGCCGTGCAATGCTATGGCAAATCGTTCCAGCTGGCCTACCGTACAGCATCGTTAACCAAAAGTTAGGTAAGAAGCAGATCTCTACTCTTCTTAACGAGTGTTACCGTAAGCTTGGTCTAAAAGATACAGTAGTATTTGCTGACCAAATCATGTACGCAGGTTTTGCATACGCTGCACTTTCTGGTGTTTCTGTAGGTATCGACGATATGGTTGTACCTCAAGCGAAATACGATGAAATTGAATCTGCTGAAGAAGAAGTTCGCGAAATCCAAGAGCAATTCCAATCTGGTCTTGTTACTGCGGGTGAGCGTTACAACAAAGTTATCGATATCTGGGCATCTACGAATGACCGCGTTGCGAAAGCAATGATGGATAACCTATCTTCTGAAACAGTTATCAACCGTGACGGCGAAGAAGAACAGCAAGAATCGTTCAACAGCATCTACATGATGGCCGACTCGGGCGCACGTGGTTCTGCAGCTCAGATTCGTCAGCTAGCAGGTATGCGTGGTCTGATGGCGCGTCCAGATGGTTCAATCATCGAAACGCCGATCACAGCGAACTTTAAAGAAGGTCTAAACGTCCTTCAGTACTTTATCTCAACGCACGGTGCTCGTAAGGGTCTTGCGGATACAGCACTGAAAACAGCAAACTCGGGTTACCTAACTCGTCGTCTAGTAGACGTTGCTCAAGACGTTGTAGTACACGAACATGACTGTGGCACGCATGAAGGTATCGACATGATGCCTCACATCGAAGGTGGTGACGTTAAAGTTGCACTTTCTGAGCTTGCTCTAGGTCGTGTAGTAGCTGAAGACGTTCTTAAGCCTGGTACTGAAGATGTACTGATTCCACGTAATACTCTGATTGATGAGAAGTGGTGTCAAATCATGGAAGACAACTCAGTAGATAGCATGAAAGTGCGCTCTGTTGTTACCTGTGATGCAGACTTCGGTTGTTGTGCACAGTGTTACGGTCGTGACCTAGCACGTGGTCACCTAGTGAACCAAGGTGAAGCAGTTGGTGTTATCGCTGCACAATCTATCGGTGAACCGGGTACACAGCTAACGATGCGTACGTTCCACATCGGTGGTGCGGCATCTACTGCAGCAGCAGAGAACAGCATCCAAGCTAAGACAACTGGTACTGTGAAACTTCACAATGCTAAGTTCGTAGTTAACAAAGATAAGAAACTGGTTATCACTTCTCGTGCATCTGAGATGACGATTATTGATGAATTCGGCCGTACTAAAGAGAAGCACAAACTTCCTTACGGTTCGATGCTAACCAAAGGCGACAACGCAGCAGTTACTGCTGGTGAAGTTGTAGCTAACTGGGAAGCGCATACCATGCCAATCATCACTGAAGTGGCAGGTCGTATCCAATTCGTAGATATGATCGATGGTATTACAGTTTCTCGTCAAACTGACGATCTAACGGGTCTTTCTTCAAGTGAAGTTACAGACGCAGCAGCTCGCCCAGCAGCAGGTAAAGATATGCGTCCAGCTATCAAACTTGTTGATGAGCAAGGTAACGACGTAATGATCCCTGGTACTGATATGCCAGCTCACTACTTCCTACCTGGCAAAGCGATTGTAAACATCGAAGATGGCGCTGAAGTTGGCATCGGTGACACACTATCTCGTATCCCTCAAAAATCGAGCGGAAACAAAGATATCACCGGTGGTCTACCACGCGTAGCTGACCTATTCGAAGCTCGTAAGCCTAAAGAGCCTGCGATCCTTGCTGAGCACACAGGTACTGTGTCTTTCGGTAAAGAAACGAAAGGTAAGCGTCGTCTAGTAATCACTCGTGAAGGCGGTGACGCTTACGAAGAGATGATTCCTAAGCATCGTCAATTGAACGTGTTCGAAGGTGAGAAGATTGAACGTGGTGATGTAATCGCCGACGGTCCTGAAACTCCACACGATATCCTGCGTCTACGTGGTATCCACGCAGTAACTCAGTACATCGCGAACGAAGTTCAAGAAGTTTACCGCTTACAAGGCGTAAAGATTAACGATAAGCACATCGAGACTATCGTTCGTCAAATGCTACGTAAGTGTACAATCACTCATTCTGGTGACTCTCCGTTCCTACCTGGCGAACAAGTTGAGTACCACAATGTTAAGATTGCTAACCGTAAGCTAGAAGCTGAAGGTAAAGAACTAGTACGTTTCGAACGTGATCTACTAGGTATTACTAAAGCATCTCTTGCAACTGAGTCATTCATCTCAGCTGCATCGTTCCAAGAAACGACTCGCGTACTAACAGAAGCTGCGGTTTCTGGTAAGCGTGATGACCTTCGCGGTCTGAAAGAGAACGTAATTGTTGGTCGTCTGATCCCAGCTGGTACTGGTTTCGCATACCACCAAGAGCGTCAAAAACAACGTGAAGAAGAGCAAGAAGGTCCTTCAGCTGAACAAGCTACTGACAATCTAGCAGCACTTCTAAACGCTGGTTTCTCTTCAGAAGAGTAAGCTCTACGAGTAGTCTCTAAGAGATAAGAAAAAGGCACCTTCGGGTGCCTTTTTTGTATCTGGCGTATTGGTATTTAGCTATGACTTATAAAGTGATAGGTGTGCTTATCTAGCGTAAGCGTGCCATGAACA
>NZ_JBFRSX010000102.1:0-274 GCF_041473835.1 Vibrio sp. 10N.222.55.A1
AACTGAGCTAGTATCGCATAAGTTAACCGCTATCGCGCTTAACTGTAATGTGGTTGCGGGAGCCGGATTTGAACCGACGACCTTCGGGTTATGAGCCCGACGAGCTACCAAACTGCTCCATCCCGCGTCCGGATGCATTGTTTAAGACAATGAGACTAAACCATTTTCATCTTCAGCATAAAGCGTGAGAGAGAATTTGGAGCGATACATCGGGTTCGAACCGATGACCTCAACCTTGGCAAGGTTGCGCTCTACCAACTGAGCTAGTATCGCA
>NZ_JBFRSX010000103.1:0-4354 GCF_041473835.1 Vibrio sp. 10N.222.55.A1
ATCATCGCGTAAGTTTCACCCACCTTCGCATTGTAATTTCTTAATCTCAATCGTCCTCCTAGCAACTGTTCAACTCGATACATCGCTGTTTCTGAGAGTGAACGTCTGCGGCATCCATACCACTCTTTCCAATACTTATACGAGCCGTCTAATTTCTGACTACCCACTGAGCGATTTCGAGCGTAGCCGAGTTCCCAAAACGCTGCCCCTTCTCTTGGGGAGCAACTGCCCCTTCTCTTGGCGAGCAAGCGCAACTGCTCGCTTAATCTTAAACGCTCTCGTTTCGTCAGCGCTATCACCAGACACCTCAAGAATACTTCGATGTGTTTGCTTCGGTAAGTTCGGGAGTACTTCTCCACCTGTAACCCTCGGCTGCAATAATTTCTTTAGTGCTTGTATCGACGGCAATATGCAGCTTCCGCCGGACTCTACGCTTGCCATCAGTCCCGCGCTTGTTCTGTTTGCTTTGTGCCCACCCGCTTACCGCCTCTTCATCTATCCAAAAGGTCAGAGAACCACGGTTATATGAGTGATTGTTTATATTGCTTCCAGTTGTTTATTTTGTACGAGGTTTATGCATAGGGCTAAGAGAGGTAGTGGACGTAACTGGTCAGGGCGTAGGTTCTTGATTTAGTTCCACGGAATTACACAACAAAGTCGTTTATAGTTCACGTTAATCCGCAATGAAACGTTTTTACTAGCACTAAATAAAGAAAATACCTAACCACTTTGGGATTTAACTTACATCCAAGCCCTGTATTTATTGTTAAAACATGATTAAAAGTTTTATTAGGATTTAAAATGAAAATAATATTATTTAAAACGGCCTTGTTGAGTATATCTTTTAATGCAGTATCTTCACCTTATTTCGGATTAGAATATGGTTTAGGTTCAACAAACCATCACGTAAAAAACAATTTCATTTCATCACCCAAAACGAGCCTTAACGCAAGGAACGAAGATGGCACGTTGAATTTTTTTGTCGGTTATTCATTAGATTCGCAATGGGCAATCGAATTTGGTTACAACCAATTTAATTTGGAAGATGACCATTCCGAATTTGTCAGGTCAGACATTGTATCCGTTACCAAAGAAAAATGGGATACAACTGTAAAAGCCAAGCAACTCATTCTAACACCTATATATTCACACCATCTCAACGAAATATGGTTAACTAAGTTTAAATTAGGCTTAACCTATACTCAATACAATTTAAGAGGTGCACATTATTTTGAAGAAGAATTTCCTTCGTCAAAATATGAAATAATCACACCTATAAGCCAATACTCCAAAAACTCAAATGAAATAGGAGGTTTAATTTCTGCAGGAACAGAATATGAGGTGTACCCACAGTTAAAAGTAGGCATCAATGTTAAACATCAATTTGATCGCTTTGCTAATACGACATCATTCAGCTTTAGTTCTACTTACTACTACTAATAAACTCCCGATTTCAGATAATAAGTGCGACATTCATGGGAAGGTGTAAAAGAAGAAGCCAACGGCTGAAAGTGGTACGCTCTTCAAGTCAAAGAAACAAGCAGAGTACCACCATGAATTATCAACACTTGCATGCCACCGCTTTACTGTATATCGGGAGCTTAAACGCGACCGCAAGGAAGGTCATTATTGCTCAAATTAAGTTCAGGTGTTATCAACAAACGAACATCAGCGCGTAAATACAGAATACCTCAAGAGAGTGTTAATTTTGTCTGCCTGCTTTTAGAAACGGATTGGAATCCAGATCAAATTTCCAGTGCATTAAATAAGGTCGGTGCCGCTGTCAGCAATTAGTTGAACTACCGATTTGTTGCACAGAATAAACAGTTGGGTGGCACGTTATATCGCCACTCGAGGCAAGCTCGCAAGCGGTATCGTCAAGGTAATACAGAGAAAAGCGGCAGCGCTGTTTCTATCGATGATAAGCCAAGTATCATTGACAGTAAGAGGCGATTTGATAATTGAAAAATCGACACCGTATTAGGCAAACACAGCACTGGGACTATGGTGACTATGGTGACTATGGTGACTATGGTGACTATGGTGACTATCTTGGAGCGTAAACACGACTTTACGTCGTAAAGAAAGTGCCATCCAAACCAGCGGATGACGTGAGCAAAGCAACCGTAGAGCTACTCATGCCTTATAAGGAAAATGTCAATACCATCACGGTAGGTAACGAGAGAGAGTTTGCAGGTCATGAAAGCATCGTAAAGTAGCTGGAGAATGAGAATACTAACGAGCTTTTATGCAATATGGGAACCGACTTGACAACGGTAACAGACAGCGATATTGAATTCGCTGTATCACGGACAAATTATCGACCGAAAAGCGTTTAGATTTCAAGCAACCAGCGATTGTCTTTAAAGAAATAACATTGGCTGCTTGATATTGGAGGGTGTCGCACTTCGCAGTTGAGTTTGGGACAAGCTGCGTTATATTTAGTGTTATAAACATTGTAGAACGAGGTGTATCGCCTTCAGAGTCGTTCATCCACAGATAAACCCGTGGTTTTCTATACCTATAGATTGATTATATGGTCTCAATCTATTTAGTAAGTAAATCTACAATGCTATTTACTTCATATTTATCCAGTATTCTTCTTTTATACGTGCTTACTGTTTTGGGGCTTATCGACAGTAATTCAGCGATATTATTATTTGACTTACCTTGAAGCAGGAGGTTATAAACTGCAACCTCCCTATTGGATAGAGCATGGTCAATTGCACCAACCCCTGATTTAAAAATACTATAACCACGATATATACTATCTACCGACTCTTTAATTATACTCAAGTCTTCCGATTTACAAATATACCCATCAGCGTTAAGATTCAACGCTGCATTCATATGTATAGCGCTATCGCTCCCTGAAATAAAAAGCACTTTCCCCTTATAACCATGTGCAATTGCACGCCTCAAAAAATCAAACCCGTCACCGTCTCCAAGATTGATATCTAATATTAAAAAGTTAACATCCCCCCCTTTCAACTTAATCATTGCATCTTTGAGGTTATATGTATAATCGACCTTCCTTATGTAAGGAATTTCTTTGAGTAAATTATGAATAGAAGAGCAAACTAGTGGGTGGTCATCTATTATCAAACAATTAATATAATCCAACATTGAATCTCGCTTCTTTTTGAGCTCAAATCTATCAAAATTCTTTTATATGTCAATCTTTGATCTAGCCAAACCCCCAACAAGAGACCTTTCCTACGCAACCGTAGGAATTATCCCAACCCATCTATTTAGTGAAATTTTTAACTATTATTTTTGCGAGTAACTGTGTTAACGGAGTATCTCGATTGGCTAAGCGATAATTTATTACAATTAAAGGCTGTTCTTCAATATTATAGTTTGGTAAATCCGTAATATTAAACCCTTCAAGAGTATCGTTTAAGCAGTGAAGTATTGTAGCTGATTGACTGTTTGCTAAAATATCAAGCAAACATGATACGGTATCAACTTCACCAACCGTTTTTAAATACACTTCATTTTTATTCAATGCTTTCAAAATAGAGGGTTTCTTATGAGATGCCCCATTTGTTGTAAGCCAGAAAAAAGGTAATTCAGTCAACTGTTTAAAACTATGTCCTTTTAAGCTTAAATTAGTCACGACCTTGGGCAACATCCTTCCAAGCCCTTGTTGATAAATACTTTTTGGTAAATCTGAATTAAAATAGTGTACCCCAATATCAATATCGCCATTAGACATTGCCACATCAGACTTTTCGTCCCAACTAACAAGGATAACTTTAGCTTTAGGGAATGTTTTTATCACATCAAATACTATATTATTTCCTACCCAATATTGCATGATATTAGGCAAGGCAATTACAATATCTTCCTCATAAGATAATGGATCAAAATAATGACATTTGCTTATTGAATCAATCGTTTCAACTCCTAATGAAATAATAGGAAGTATTTTTTTCATATAAAGGCTCGGCTCAAAATCGTTCCCAACCCTGACAAATAGTGGGTCTTTTAATTGCTCCCTCAATTTAGCAAGATGCTTACTGACAGCACTCTCCGTTTTTCCTAAAACCTTAGCTACTGATTTTATTTGACGATGTTTATCCAATAAAATCAATACTATAAGCAAATTTAAATCTAACTTTGACTTCATAATGTTAAGCGAAATTTTTATATTACATCTATATATAGTATAGTCACGCCCCCCATTATTAAAGCAATCTTTCAATATTTTCAATCAAATGAACAATTTGATAGTAGATGCTATTGGCTCTGTTGTGTAATTCAGTTTAGAGACAGAGCCGCCCCATTTCACGTGCTTTTTAGTCAATACAATAAGTTTCAGGCATACCTAACCCCAGGGCGGGATCGCACT
>NZ_JBFRSX010000104.1:0-252 GCF_041473835.1 Vibrio sp. 10N.222.55.A1
TCCTGCACGACCCACCATTCCTTCTCCACGAAGGAATTAAAACTTTTAGTGGGCGATTAGCTCAGTTGGGAGAGCACCTGCCTTACAAGCAGGGGGTCACTGGTTCGAGCCCGGTATCGCCCACCATTCTCTAAATATTCTTGGAAGTTAAATCTCCAAACCACTTCTTATGTCGCTGGTTGGATTTTTCGACTGTGAGAGTCTTTAGAAAATGAACTTCACAAGAAGTCTCATTGCTCTTTAACAATTTGG
>NZ_JBFRSX010000105.1:0-304 GCF_041473835.1 Vibrio sp. 10N.222.55.A1
TCCTGCACGACCCACCATTTCCTCCCAAGGAAATAAAAATATGGGGCTATAGCTCAGCTGGGAGAGCGCCTGCCTTGCACGCAGGAGGTCTGCGGTTCGATCCCGCATAGCTCCACCATTCCTTCCATTAGGAATTAAAACTTTATGGGCGATTAGCTCAGTTGGGAGAGCACCTGCCTTACAAGCAGGGGGTCACTGGTTCGAGCCCGGTATCGCCCACCATCTTTAAGCATTCTCGTAAGAGAGTATTTAAAAATGGGTTTAAAAGTTTAACACTTAAAACTCTTGCTCTTTAACAATTTGG
>NZ_JBFRSX010000106.1:0-624 GCF_041473835.1 Vibrio sp. 10N.222.55.A1
ATGATGTGCCAACCATCACAGATACGACTGTTGCGAGTACGTTTGTCGTTGATGAAGGCGATTTAGGCTCTGTTATCGCTCAGGCGGCAGGCTCGTTTGTTACCACGGAAGGTGCAGACCAAGTAGAGGCTTACGAACTACGCAATATCTCGACTCTGGAAGCGACGCTATCGTCGGGCAATGAAGGTATTAAGATCACTGAGATCACAGGTGCTGCTAACACGACCACCTACCAAGGCGCAGCTGACGTGAGCGGAACGCCAATCTTCACATTAGTGCTGACTGATGAAGGTGCTTATACGTTTACTTTACTTGGCCCTCTCAATCACGCTACGACACCAAATAACCTCGATACATTAACAATACCGTTTGATGTTGTAGCCGTTGATAGTGATGGCGATGATTCTAACCAATATGTATTGCCAATCGAGGTGCTCGATGATGCGCCAACGATCACTGATACGACGGTTGCGAGTACATTTGTCGTTGATGAAGACGATTTAGGCTCTGTTGTCGCTCAAGCGACAGGTGCATTTGTTACCACAGAAGGTGCAGACCAAGTAGAGGTTTACGAACTGCGTAATATCTCAGCTCTTGAATCGACATTGACCTCTGGAACTGAAG
>NZ_JBFRSX010000107.1:0-1055 GCF_041473835.1 Vibrio sp. 10N.222.55.A1
GGTGTTGCTAAAGATTTCGCATCTATCGATAACGCTCCAGAAGAGCGTGAGCGCGGTATCACAATCGCAACTTCTCACGTTGAGTACGACACTCCAGCACGTCACTACGCACACGTAGACTGTCCAGGACACGCGGATTATGTTAAAAACATGATCACTGGTGCAGCACAAATGGACGGCGGTATCCTAGTTGTTGCTGCGACTGACGGCCCTATGCCTCAAACTCGTGAGCACATCCTACTTGGTCGTCAAGTTGGTATCCCTTACATCATCGTATTCATGAACAAATGTGACATGGTTGATGACGAAGAGCTACTTGAGCTAGTTGAGATGGAAGTTCGTGAACTTCTTTCTGAATACGACTTCCCAGGTGATGACCTACCAGTTATCCAAGGTTCTGCACTTGGCGCACTAAACGGCGAGAAGCAGTGGGAAGACAAGATCGTTGAGCTTGCAGAAGCACTAGATTCTTACATTCCTGAGCCAGAGCGTGCAGTTGACCAACCGTTCCTACTACCAATTGAAGATGTATTCTCAATTCAAGGTCGTGGTACTGTTGTAACTGGTCGTATCGAGCGCGGTATCCTACGTGTAGGTGACGAAGTAGAAATCGTTGGTATCAAAGAGACTACTCTTACTACTTGTACTGGTGTTGAAATGTTCCGTAAACTGCTTGACGAAGGTCGTGCAGGTGAGAACGTTGGTGCACTTCTACGTGGTACTAAGCGTGATGACGTTGAACGTGGTCAAGTACTTTCTGCGAAAGGTTCTATCAACCCACACACTAAGTTTGAGTCTGAAGTATACGTACTTTCTAAAGACGAAGGCGGCCGTCACACTCCTTTCTTCAAAGGTTACCGTCCACAGTTCTACTTCCGTACAACTGACGTAACAGGCGATATCACTCTACCAGAAGGCGTAGAAATGGTAATGCCAGGTGACAACGTTCAAATGACTGTTGAGCTAATCGCTCCAATCGCAATGGACGAAGGTCTACGTTTCGCAATCCGCGAAGGTGGCCGTACAGTTGGTGCTGGTGTTGTAGCTAAAATCTT
>NZ_JBFRSX010000108.1:0-10574 GCF_041473835.1 Vibrio sp. 10N.222.55.A1
TTAAATTGTTAAAGAGCTTAACTTCTTGAGCGTTCCTTTTAAGTAAGGAGCCTCTCGAAGAGGACGGCCATTCTAGCGAATTAACATTCAGTGTCAAACACTTTTTGAAAATTAATTTTTTGTCGCTTTCCGTCTTACTGATTCTTGCTGAAGCCTTGTGGCGTCTGCCGTCTCAGTGGTGTCGCATTATAGGGAACCCTCTCAGCTTAGCAACTACTTTTTCATGAAAAATGAATAAATAGGGGTTAACTGCCTAATAGTTCACCTAAACGTAAAAAAGAGAGCATTTCTGCTCTCTTTTTGCTCAAAATCTAAGGGTATTGTTAGATAAATGCGTAAGCATCAGCGTACATATGGTCACGCTTTGCTTCTTTATTCTGAGTAAATAGGTCTCTTGCAGCGCCCGCCATTTCAAAACGACCTGCAATATAGATATCGAAATCAGCTAATGATTCGAAACTTTGCATAACAGCCTCAAGCACATTACCTGTTTGGCCATGCCAAACTTCCGGTGCTTCTTCTACTACCGGTACAAAGTGCACATTGCTATGCTTTTCTGCAATGCCAACCAACTCTTCTTTAGCATATAACTGGCACTCATCTTTTGCGCCCCAGTATAGGTAGATCTCTTTCGAGCTATTTTGCGCGATGCAGTGATCAAGAATAGAGCGCACGTAGCTGAAACCCGTGCCACCAGCAATAAGTAATAGAGGGCGATCGCTTTCTTCTTTGATCCAAGCATCTCCGTGTGGAGCATCAATCGCAATATCGCCATCTTCAGCTTGTGCCTTCTTCATCGCTTCAACCACTTCTAGTGCGTAAGCGTTGTGCTCGGCAGCACCAATGTGCAGCTCAAGCTCACCTTCGTGGCGGCAAGGGCTACTTGCGATAGAGAATGGGCGCTTATCTTTCTCGCCCATTTCAACCATCAGGTACTGGCCCGCTTTAAAAGCGACCGGTGTTTCTGGGTGAAGTAGGATTTGGTAAGTATTACAAGCCAAAGGCTCGATAGACTTCACTTTACATTTAATAGTCATGTTCTTCCTCTTACTAACCCTTAATCGGCAAAGGTTAGAACTAAATTACTTTCTGCAAATGCTTGGCAAGCAAAAATCCAGCCTTGTTGCTGCTCTTTCTCTGTGAGCATGGGTTCAAGGTGGTAACTCACTTGCCCTTCTAATTTTTTGCACATACACATTGCGCATGCGCCAACTTGGCAACGGTTTGGGAAATAGATATCGCTGTTGAGCGCAGCATCCAAGACCGTTTGCCCTTTTTCTACTGTGAAACTGATGTTTTCTGGGTATAAGACTACTTGGTAGCTCATGAAATTCCTAGCTGTTCCCAGATGCTATCAATCTTTTTCACAACATCAGGATCTTTTGTAATTGGTACACCCCACTCACGCAGGCATTCACCTTCCCACTTATTGGTCGCATCGAGACCCATTTTTGAGTGTCCAGTTTCGTTCTGCAGGAATAACGTATCTCTCGCCGGATCCATTCTTGTCGTTACAGCCCAAATGATGTCATTCCAATCACTCACATTGACATCGCCATCACACACGATAACAAACTTGTTCTCATCAAATTGAGACCAAACCGCTTCCATGATTTTCTTACCATTACCGGCAGCTTGCTTATCAATAGACACCACAACCATGCTGGCATTGTCGTTTTGCAGGTGAACATCAATAATTTCAGGATGAACCTTGGTTAACTCAGCCAAGCTACCCTCTATATGTTCACTATTTACAGGTGCTGTTTGGACATCTGGCGATAACGCTAACTCTGCGTCCCACTTCTTAGTGATATCTAGACCCATCTTAGAACCTAACCCAACCACGGGTGAGGCAAAATCCAATGAATCGATCGGCGTGTTCTCTATCATCAGGCTATCGCGTGACGGATCCATATGTTCGCACATCGCTGCGGTTACTTGAGACCAATCACGTGCATTCACATCTTCATCACACACCAATACAAATTTGGTGTACATGAATTGGCGTAAGAAAGACCATACACCCATCATCACTCGCTTAGCGTGACCTGGGTATTGCTTCTTCATGGTCACGACTGCCATTCGGTACGAACAACCTTCAGGCGGTAGATAGAAATCTTCAATCTCTGGGAACTGCTTTTGAAGAATAGGCACAAACACTTCATTTAGCGCAACACCTAATACCGCAGGCTCATCAGGTGGACGGCCAGTATAGGTGCTGTGATAGATAGGGTTCTCGCGCATGGTTACATGAGTAATAGTAAACACATGGTGCTTTTCTTTCTCGTTATAATAACCAGTATGATCTCCGTAAGGCCCTTCATCCGCGAACTCATTCGGGTCGATATAACCTTCCATCACGATTTCTGCACTTGCAGGAACTTCTAAGTAGTTGCTGATTGATTTAACGACCTCAGTTTTACTACCGCGTAGTAAGCCTGCAAACGCGTACTCTGATAAAGTATCCGGCACTGGCGTAACCGCACCAAGAATGGTGGCAGGGTCTGCACCGAACGCAACAGATACTGGAAATGGTTTACCTGGGTTGGTTTCCATCCAATCACGCAGATCCAGTGCTCCACCACGGTGGGCTAACCAACGCATGATGATTTTATTCTTGCCGATCTTCTGCTGACGATAGATACCTAAGTTTTGGCGTTTCTTGTTTGGACCACGAGTAACCGTTAAACCCCATGTTAGCAATGGCGCGACATCGTCAGCCCAACAGCTCATCACAGGGATTTTATCTAGGTCGACGTCATCGCCTTGCCATACCACTTGTTGGCAAGCCGCTTTGCGAAGGCGTTTAGCCGGCATGTTTAAGACTTGCTTAAACACAGGCAGTTTATCAAGAGCGTCTTTAAAGCCTTTTGGTGGCTCAGGTTCTTTTAGGTAAGCAAGCAACTTGCCCACTTCACGCAGTTCTTTGACTTCCTGACGCCCCATACCAATAGCAACACGGTTGGGTGTACCAAATAGGTTGGTCAAAACAGGCATGTCATAGCCTACTGGATTTTCAAACAAAAGAGCCGGGCCACCAGCACGTAGAGTACGGTCGCTAATCTCGGTCATTTCGTAGTCTGGATCGACTGGGTGAGAAATGCGTTTCAACTGACCAATACTTTCAAGATGGTCGATAAAATCACGTAAATCTTTAAAACTCATAGGACTTCTACATGCTGATTATTCTGCGCTCAGTATATCAAAAAGGGTGACGCTGAGATCCCCCTTTTTAGTGTGGTTATTGAGAGGCAAAATCCACTTTACGGTAATGCTTGCTCGATCAAAGAGCTCTTCACCTGAGGGTTATCATTGACGAGATCTTGCAACCATCGCGTATGACCTTGTTTGGCGAGTTCACGCGCGACTAAAGGCGCTTCATCAGCAATCGCCATCCTAGAGACAAGGAACAGCTTCACCTCTTCTGATAACGGGTTAACTTTGGTAAGCAAAGTAATCGCTTCATCTTTCAAACGCGGGTTCTTAGTCGCTGCCATCACCTGTTCAAGCGCGAACGTTTGTTTGGTTTCAGCAAGGCGAACTAGCTCAGCTTGGCTATGATAATCGGCCTTCATTCGCCATAGAATTTTGTAAACCTCTGGGTCTTCGCTCACTTGCGCTAATCGAACCACCACCTCAGTAGAAGGTAACCAACTAACAATAGAAGATGCGGTGAGTTGCTTAGTTAGGTAATCAACCGCTTCAGGAGACAAACTGTCTAGCTCTCTAATGAGCAACGCTTCTCGCGTTTGAACTTGATGTTCAGATCCAGATAACCACTCTTTTAGGTCGAGTTCCTGTTTCTCTGCATCTAGCACAAATACCAATGTCTTCTGATCTTGACGCCATTGTTTAATAAGGCGATTAGCAATTGAAGGGTAATTAAAGGCAGGTACCGTAAACTCATAGCCATCGCCACGTTCTAAGACTTGATAAGTGGGCGTGATAGCAAGTTGCTGCTCGATGAAGATAGACATCTTGGGTGTGAGTACGATTTTTTGCTGTTCAAGCTTCTTCAAGAGTTGGTAACGAGCCACCTCTTGCTGGGGAAATGTCAGGCGCTCAAGCGCAAAGCGTAGCGAATTGACTTCGTCACGTACGACAAGCTCTAGTAGTTCAGCAGTTTTCAGTTTTACTTGATCATTCTCAAGCCAAGACTCTACTGTAATTGGAGACATCTCGGTGGCATAGCTCATACCGACCGGGGAAAGTAACAGTGAAGTAGACAGGAGTAATGATGACAACAGTCCATGTTGCATTTTAACTTCCTTTTAACACTTTTGCTCATTCTGCAAGCTGTCGCTATAAAATGCAAATAAAAAGCGCCACCCGAAGGCAGCGCTTTTTAATAACTATCAGCTAATCAAGACTACTGACGACGCATTGCGTCAAAGAACTCATCGTTCGTTTTAGTCATTGCTAACTTATCGATAAGGAATTCCATTGCATCAGTTTCGCCCATAGGGTGAACAATCTTACGCAGGATCCACATCTTCTGTAGTTCATCGCTCTTAGTAAGAAGCTCTTCACGACGAGTACCAGAGCGGTTGAAATCAATCGCTGGGAATACGCGCTTTTCAGCAATCTTACGGTTAAGGTGCAGTTCCATGTTACCTGTACCTTTGAATTCTTCGTAGATTACTTCATCCATCTTAGAACCAGTATCAACCAGTGCAGTTGCGATGATAGTTAAGCTACCGCCTTCTTCTACGTTACGTGCCGCACCGAAGAAACGCTTTGGACGATGTAGAGCATTCGCATCAACACCACCAGTAAGAACTTTACCTGATGAAGGAATAACAGTGTTGTAAGCACGAGCTAGACGAGTGATTGAGTCCAGTAGGATAACCACATCTTTCTTGTGTTCAACAAGACGCTTCGCCTTCTCGATTACCATTTCTGCTACTTGTACGTGGCGAGATGCTGGCTCATCGAAAGTCGATGCGATTACTTCGCCTTTAACTAGGCGCTGCATTTCTGTTACTTCTTCTGGACGCTCATCGATAAGTAGAACCATTAGTTCACACTCAGGATGGTTGCGTGCAATGCTTTGTGCAATATTTTGCAGAAGCATTGTTTTACCTGCTTTAGGCGGAGCAACAATCAGACCACGCTGACCTTTACCTATAGGTGAAGCAAGGTCAAGAATTCGAGCTGTGATATCTTCAGTCGCACCATTACCCGCTTCCATCACCATACGTTCGTTGGCGTGAAGAGGAGTCAGGTTTTCAAAAAGGATTTTGTTACGAGCGTTGTCTGGCTTGTCGTAGTTAACCGTGTTTACTTTAAGCAGTGCAAAGTAACGTTCGCCATCTTTAGGTGGACGGATTTTACCGCCAATCGAGTCACCAGTGCGAAGGTTAAAACGACGAATCTGGCTTGGTGATACGTAAATATCATCTGGCCCAGCAAGGTACGAACTGTCGCCGCTACGCAGGAAACCAAAACCGTCTTGAAGAATTTCTAGAACACCATCACCAAAGATGTCTTCACCACTTTTTGCATGCGCTTTAAGGATGGAGAAGATAATGTCTTGTTTTCTTAGGCGAGCTTGATTTTCAAGACCTAGGCTTTCGCTAAGTTTAACAAGTTCAGACACAGGTCTGTTCTTCAGTTCAGTAAGATTCATAGTGGTGGAAGTTTGTTTAGTCAAAATAGGATCTGTTTTCTTAAGTTAAGAAGGAGTTGGTCACAGGATCGACCAAGAAGAGAAATTCGTTCAATTAACGTGCGATAAATTAGCACTAAAACTAAGACTAGTCCATAGCTTAGAAAAAACAAAACCGCGCATTTGTTAACTGCGCGGTTTCTTTTCAAAGGCTCACCTAATTAAAGGTTAGCGTCTAGGAACTCTTTAAGTTGAGTTTTAGACAATGCACCAACTTTAGTTGCTGCTACGCCGCCATCTTTGAAAAGAAGCAGCGTTGGAATGCCACGAATACCAAATTTTGGTGGAGTTCCAGCATTTTGGTCGATATTTAATTTACCGATTGTGAGCTTGCCTTCGTACTCGTCTGCGATTTCATCAAGAATCGGCGCAATCATTTTACATGGACCACACCATTCTGCCCAAAAATCAACAAGAACAGGGCCTGCAGCATTGATTACATCGTTATCAAAACCGTCATCAGTTAGCTGCAAAATCTTATCACTCATCTTCCACTCCAATGTATTTTTTAGAACTGGTTGGATGATAACCAGTAAATAGATGCCCTATTGGAATGTATTTACTTTCGTATTGCAAGCTTAAGCTGATATTCTATAGCAATGAAAAAGACGCATATCACAGAGCAAAAGTTCGCCGACTTGGATTTACTTCCTCAAGTCATTGAAGGATTGGAGAAAAAAGGGTTCGATTATTGTACCCCTATCCAAGCCTTGGCGCTCCCGGTACTGCTCACCGGCCAAGACATTGCAGGCCAGGCCCAAACGGGTACTGGTAAAACGCTTGCGTTTCTAACTGCTACTTTTAACCACCTGCTAAAAACACCTGAGCATGAAGGGCGTAAGCCTAACCAGCCACGTGCAATTATTATGGCACCAACGCGTGAACTCGCGATTCAGATCTACAACGATGCTGACTCTCTGGTTGAAAGCACGGGTATCAAAGCAGCACTCGCTTACGGTGGCGAAAGCTACGACAAGCAACTAGGTAAAATCGAAGAAGGCGCAGATATCTTAATTGGTACGACTGGCCGTATCATCGATTTCTACAAGCAAAAGGTATTTAACCTTAACCACATTCAAGCTGTTGTGCTTGATGAAGCCGATCGTATGTTTGATCTGGGCTTTATTAAAGACATTCGCTTCTTGTTCCGCCGTATGCCTGAGCCAAAAGATCGCCTGAACATGCTGTTCTCTGCGACGCTGTCTTACCGCGTACAAGAGCTAGCGTTCGAGCACATGCACAACCCAGAGCACGTGGTTGTTGAGCCTGAGCGTAAAACAGGTCACCGCATTCAAGAAGAGCTGTTCTACCCTTCTAACGAACATAAGATGGCTCTTCTACAAACGTTAATCGAAGAAGAATGGCCAGATCGCGCAATCATCTTCGCTAACACGAAGCACAAATGTGAATCAGTTTGGGGCCACTTGGCTGCCGATGGTCACCGTGTAGGCCTGCTAACTGGCGATGTTCCTCAGAAGAAACGTGAAAAAATTCTTGAGCAGTTCACCAAAGGTGATGTTGACCTTCTTGTCGCAACGGATGTTGCAGCTCGTGGCCTACACATTCCTCAAGTAACACACGTATTCAACTTCGACCTACCTGATGATTGTGAAGATTACGTTCACCGTATCGGCCGTACAGGTCGTGCTGGTGAAAGCGGTCACTCGATCAGCTTTGCTTGTGAAGATTACGCAATCAACTTGCCACCAATCGAAGAATACATTGAGCATGCTATCCCAATGTCTGACTACGATGCTTCTGCACTACTAGAAGATCTGCCAGCACCGATGCGCTTACGTACACGTAACCCGCAACAACGCCGCTCAAACAACAATGGCCCACGCAACGGTAACCGTAAACCAAACCAGAACCGTCGCCCACGCCAACCGCGTCATAACAAGGAAGCTTAGTCGCTTATGAGTCAAACAGTGTCACCCCCGCTTTATGCTGCTATCGACCTCGGGTCGAACAGTTTTCATATGCTCGTTGTGCGTCACATCGATGGCAGCGTACAAACCATGGCTAAGATTAAGCGTAAAGTGCGTTTAGCAGCAGGCTTAAATGAAAATAATGCGCTTAGTACAGAAGCTATGCAGCGCGGTTGGGACTGTTTGAGTCTCTTTGCAGAGCGACTGCAAGATATTCCGAAAGAAAATATCCGCATTGTGGGTACAGCGACCCTACGTACCGCTATCAATGTGGATATATTTCTAGAGAAAGCGAACCAGATCCTTGGTTACGACATCAATGTTATCTCTGGTGAAGAAGAAGCTGCGACGATCTATAAAGGCGTAGCACACACTTCTGGTGGCAGCGGCCGCCGACTGGTCGTTGATATTGGTGGTGCAAGCACCGAAATGATCATAGGTGAAGGCTTCTCAGCGAAAGCACTAACCAGCCTAAAGATGGGCTGTGTTACTTGGCTTGAGCGCCACTTTAAAAACCGCCAATTAACCGCTACCAACTTTAACAACGCCATTGAAGCGGCGAAGTCGACGTTGGCTCCTATCCTAGATAGCTACACTGATATCGGATGGGATGTGTGTGTGGGCGCCAGCGGTACCGTTCAAGCACTGCAAGAGATCATGTTGGCGCAAGGCATGGATGAAGTGATTACTCATGCCAAACTTAAGCGTCTACAGAAACAAGCGATGATTACTGAGCGCTTGGAAGAGCTAGAAATCGAAGGACTTACCCTTGAACGCGCATTAGTGTTCCCGAGTGGTCTTTCCATTCTTATTGCTATTTTTGAGTTGCTTGAAATAGATTCAATGACACTCGCAGGCGGCGCACTCCGTGAAGGCCTAGCCTACGAGATGGTTGATGAGCTTCGCCAAGAAGATATCCGAGCGCGTACCATTAAGAGTGTTCAATCACGCTACCAAATGGACGTAAGCTACGGTGAACAAGTTGCTGTAGTCGCACAAACGCTGCTAGACCAAGCGGGCGCCGAAGCGTGGGTTTCAGAACCTCAAGCTGGTGTGCTATTGCAAACGGCAGCTAAGCTTCACGAGATTGGTTTAACCATCGATTTCAAAAAAGGCGGTGAGCACAGCGCTTATCTGCTGCAAAACTTAGACCTACCTGGCTTTACTCGAGCGCAAAAGCACTACTTGGGTGAGTTAACTCGTCGCTACCGTGAACAGTTAACCTCATTACCAGAGCAACACGCTATCTCAGGCACCAGCAGCAAGCGTATTTTACGTATTCTGCGTTTAGCTATTTTGCTGACCCACCGTCGTAACCCAGCGCTAGAGCCTGAGTTCAAACTGACGACGAATGACAACAATCTAACCCTAACGCTTTCTAAGCAATGGTTAGCTGACAATCCGCTGACCGCTGCAGAGCTAGAGATCGAGTCGAATAGACAAACCGATATTGGCTGGCCATTGAATATTAAATGCCTCTGATATTAGTATCTGACGCTAGAAATTAAAAAAAGCCCAAGTTAGTAGACTAACTTGGGCTTTTTCTTATCGCTGCATTAATGCTTTGTGTTACAAATCTCAAACTTAAGCGTTCACGCCTGTCGCTTTAAAGTCAGGGTTCACTGCGGTTAGCTTTCTAACAATGTAGTTAAGAAGCACGCCGTACATAGGCACGAACAAGCCTAAGCTGATGATAAGTTTGAATCCGTAATCGACTAAGGCAATCTCAGTCCAATGCTCGGCCATAAATGGATCTGGGCTTTGGTAGAAAGCAATCGCAAAGAATGCGATGGTATCAATGGCATTACCGAATAACGTTGAGCATGTTGGGGCTACCCACCACTGTTTAAGCTGACGTAGGCGGTTAAAAACATGTACATCCAAGATCTGACCCAGTAAATAAGCCATGAAGCTCGCCGCGGCGATACGTGCAACAAACAAGTTGAACTCACCTAGTTGGCTAAAGCCTTGGAATGAACCTTCAAAGAACACCACTGACAAGAAATAAGAAACGGCCAGCGCTGGTAACATCACTAAGAAAATAATTTTACGGGCAAGCTGCGCGCCAAAAATGCGTACGGTCAGATCGGTCGCTAGGAAGATAAACGGGAAAGTGAAAGCACCCCAAGTGGTGTGCATACCGAAGACGGTAAAAGGTAGCTGAACCAGATAGTTGCTTGACGCAATAATCACCAAATGGAACAAAACTAATAGTGCTAGGGCTTTGCGCTGTTGCGCAGGGGTAAAGTTACTCATGCTGTACCTTTTTAGTTTGGTTTGGGGGTGAGGGAACCCAAATCGAGTCATTTCTTCGAATAATCCAAGAAAGCTCTTACCAATAATGTGAATTAAAAATGTTTCTATAATTTGCTCTATTGAGCGGCGGGCGATTATACATTAATCAATATTGGCTGCAATGGTGAGAACAAACGCAAACGTTTATCCTCACTTTTATTGGTGAATAGCGCTAGAAGCTGTGCTTTAGAAGCTATGCCTAAAGTTAAAAACCGCGCTTGAAAAGCGTCGCGAGATAATCAAACTCTTCTCGGCTTTCTTCCGCGTTTAACGACTCAAACCAAATTGATTCACTGTAATGCTCAGACTTTAAGAACATTCGACAATCTTCAAAATCAATCAACCAAGAGTGCATATCGGCGTCCCATTGTTTTTCAACAACAGACGCTGACAGCAATGCCACCAGCTTTTCACCTAACACTTCATAAGAATCAAAATCAAAACTTGGAGACGTAATCAATAAACGCCCTTCCTCAGCCAGATACTCTCTTAAGCCAAATTCTGTTTGTGTTGTCATGTCCCTATTAACCTTATTCTTTTTCTATTAGTTGAACGAAGCCGCTACGCGGCAGAGTAAAACGAGTGCGAACCATACTCTTGTAACACCATCACCCTGATGGTCGTTCACAGGAGTAACCCCATGAAACCCGATGACTTAAAACGTTACAACACCCTTTATGAAC